>NZ_JBEOVJ010000011.1:0-159900 GCF_040295435.1 Streptomyces sp. NPDC002809 | reverse complement strand
TGGGCGCCCTCGGTACGGGCCGGCCCCCCCCGGTGGTGGGCGGCCTCCGCGCCCGTACCGGCCGCCCCCCGCCGGGGGGGGGCGCCCGCCCCCCGGGGGCCGCCCGGCGGCCGGGCGTTCCGTCCGGGGACCGGACCGACCCGGCGCAACCCTGCGAACGTGCGCGGCGTCCCTGCCGATACTGGGATGCTGGACGGCATACGGGTGGGAACAGCGAGCAGTGGGGGATTCAGCGTCGTGGTGGAGGACAGGGTGCGTGTAGTCATCGCCGAGGATTCGGTACTGCTCCGGGAGGGACTCACCCGGCTGCTGACCGATCTCGGGCATGACGTCGTGGCGGGGGTGGGTGACGCGGAGGCGCTGATCAAGACGGTGGGCGACCTCGCCGGACAGGACGCGCTGCCCGATGTGGTGGTCGCCGACGTGCGGATGCCGCCGACGCACACCGACGAGGGCGTGCGGGCCGCGGTACGGCTGCGCAAGGAGTATCCGGGGATCGGGGTACTGGTCCTTTCGCAGTACGTCGAGGAGCAGTACGCCACCGAGCTGCTGGCCGGGTCCAGCCGGGGTGTGGGGTATCTGCTGAAGGACCGGGTCGCCGAGGTCCGCGAGTTCGTCGACGCGGTGGTCCGGGTGGCTCAGGGCGGCACCGCGCTGGACCCCGAGGTGGTGGCGCAGTTGCTGGGCCGGAGCCGTAAGCAGGACGTGCTGGCCGGGCTGACGCCGCGTGAGCGCGAGGTGCTCGGCCTGATGGCCGAGGGGCGGACGAACTCCGCGGTGGCCAGGCAGCTCGTGGTGAGCGACGGCGCGGTGGAGAAGCACGTCAGCAACATCTTCCTGAAGATGGGGCTGTCCCCCAGCGACGGCGACCACCGGCGTGTTCTGGCCGTCCTGACCTATCTGAACTCCTGATGCCGCACCCCTTTATCTGACACTCTGTCAGATGACTGCCGTCCGGGCCCGCCCCGGGCGGAATGCGACGGCCGCGCCCGGCTGCGGGAGGGGCCGGGGCGGGAGGGGAGGAGCGGAACCGGCCGTTCACCCCCGAATGCCTCCAGTGAGGGTCCAACGGGGATCCGGGCGGCTGGTGAATCATGGCGGAACAGCACCGAAAAAGCGTCTCAAAAAGCCGTCCACTATGTGATCGGCCAGAGGAAGGCGACCCTTACAGACGTAGGGTGGGGCTGGGACCGCCGGCGGGCCGGATGGTTCCGAGCCGCCGCGCCGAGGGAGGTCCAGTAAGTGACCAGCCAGGTCAGTAGCCCAGCCGAACAGGCCGACGAGGCCAGTGAGGCACTCGTAGGGGGACAGCGTGCCCCCCAGTCCGCAACAGCAGGCACCGGCGAGAAAGAGATCCGCCGCCTGGACCGGGTGATCATCCGTTTCGCGGGTGACTCCGGAGACGGTATGCAGCTCACGGGTGACCGGTTCACCTCGGAGACCGCTTCCTTCGGGAACGACCTCTCCACGCTGCCGAACTTCCCCGCCGAGATCCGCGCCCCCGCAGGCACCCTGCCGGGCGTGTCCTCGTTCCAGCTCCACTTCGCCGACCACGACATCCTGACCCCCGGCGACGCGCCGAACGTCCTGGTGGCGATGAACCCGGCCGCGCTCAGGGCCAACATCGACGACGTACCGCGCGGCGCCGAAATCATCGTCAACACCGATGAGTTCACCAAGCGGCCGATGGCGAAGGTGGGGTACGGGACCAGCCCGCTGGAGGACGGCTCGCTGGAGGCGTACAACGTCCATCCGGTGCCGCTGACCACGCTCACCATCGAGGCGCTGAAGGAGTTCGGGCTCTCCCGGAAGGAGGCCGAGCGCTCCAAGAACATGTTCGCGCTCGGACTGCTCTCCTGGATGTACCACCGGCCCACTGCGGGCACCGAGACCTTCCTGCGGGCCAAGTTCGCCAAGAAGCCGCAGATCGCCGAGGCGAACGTGGCGGCGTTCCGGGCCGGCTGGAACTTCGGTGAGACCACCGAGGACTTCGCGGTCAGCTACGAGGTGGCCCCGGCCACCCAGGCCTTCCCCACCGGCACCTACCGCAACATCTCGGGGAACCTCGCCCTGTCCTACGGCCTGATCGCCGCGGGCCGGCAGGCGGACCTGCCGGTCTATCTGGGCTCGTACCCCATCACCCCGGCCTCCGACATCCTGCACGAGCTCAGCAGGCACAAGAACTTCGGCGTCCGCACCTTCCAGGCCGAGGACGAGATCGCGGGCATCGGTGCCGCACTGGGTGCCGCCTTCGGCGGTGCGCTCGGGGTGACGACGACGTCCGGTCCCGGGGTGGCCCTGAAGTCGGAGACCATCGGCCTCGCGGTCTCCCTCGAACTCCCCCTGCTGATCATCGACATCCAGCGCGGCGGCCCCTCCACGGGGCTGCCGACCAAGACCGAACAGGCCGACCTGCTCCAGGCCATGTACGGGCGCAACGGCGAGGCCCCGGTGCCGATCGTGGCCCCGAAGACCCCGGCGGACTGCTTCGACGCGGCGCTCGACGCCGCCCGGATCGCCCTGACCTACCGCACCCCGGTCTTCCTGCTCTCCGACGGCTACCTGGCCAACGGCTCGGAGCCCTGGCGCATCCCGGAGACCGACAGCCTCCCGGACCTGCGCGTCCAGTTCGCCGGCGGCCCGAACCACGAACTGGCCGACGGCACCGAGGTCTTCTGGCCGTACAAGCGCGACCCGCAGACCCTGGCCCGCCCCTGGGCCGTCCCGGGCACGCCCGGTCTCGAACACCGTATCGGCGGCATCGAGAAGCAGGACGGCTCCGGCAACATCTCCTACGACCCCGCCAACCACGACTTCATGGTCCGCACCCGCCAGGCCAAGGTGGACGGCATCGAGGTCCCGGACCTGGAGGTCGACGACCCGGCGGGGGCGAAGACCCTGGTGCTCGGCTGGGGATCGACGTACGGCCCCATCACCGCCGCCGTCCGCCGGCTGCGCGCCGCCGGACACCCGATCGCGCAGGCGCACCTGCGTCACCTCAATCCGTTCCCGCGGAATCTCGGCGAGGTGCTGAAGCGTTACGACAAGGTGGTCGTCCCCGAGATGAACCTCGGGCAGCTGGCCACGCTCATCCGGGCCAAGTACCTGGTGGACGCGCACAGTTACAACCAGGTCAACGGCATGCCGTTCAAGGCCGAGCAGCTTGCGACGGCCCTCCAGGAGGCCATCGATGCCTGAGACCAACGAACTCCTCCAGCTGGTGCCGAAGACCGAGGCCAAGCAGTCCATGAAGGACTTCAAGTCCGACCAGGAAGTGCGCTGGTGCCCCGGCTGCGGTGACTACGCGGTCCTCGCCGCCGTGCAGGGCTTCATGCCCGAGCTCGGACTGGCGAAGGAGAACATCGTCTTCGTCTCCGGTATCGGCTGCTCCTCCCGTTTCCCGTACTACATGAACACCTACGGGATGCACTCGATCCACGGCCGCGCCCCGGCCATCGCGACGGGACTCGCCTCCTCCCGGCGGGACCTGTCCGTCTGGGTGGTCACCGGTGACGGCGACGCGCTGTCCATCGGCGGCAACCACCTCATCCACGCGCTGCGCCGCAATGTGAACCTGAAGATCCTGCTGTTCAACAACCGGATCTACGGGCTCACCAAGGGGCAGTACTCCCCCACCTCCGAGGTCGGCAAGATCACCAAGTCGACGCCTATGGGGTCGCTCGACGCGCCCTTCAACCCGGTGTCCCTCGCCATCGGCGCGGAGGCCTCGTTCGTCGCCCGTACCGTCGACTCCGACCGCAAGCACCTCACGAGCGTGCTGCGCGCGGCGGCCGACCACCCCGGAACGGCGCTGGTGGAGATCTACCAGAACTGCAACATCTTCAACGACGGCGCGTTCGAGGTCCTGAAGGACAAGGACCAGGCCCAGGAGGCGGTGATCCGCCTGGAGCACGGGCAGCCGATCCTCTTCGGCACGGACGACTCCAAGGGCGTCGTACGGGACTCGCTGACAGGTGATCTGAAGGTGGTCGCCGTCACCGAGGACAACCGGTCGCAGATCCTCGTCCACGACGCGCACGCCGCGTCTCCGACCACCGCCTTCGCGCTCAGCAGGCTGGCCGACCCGGACACGCTGCACCACACCCCGATCGGGGTGCTGCGCAGCGTCGAACGGCCGGTCTACGACACCCTCATGGCCGACCAGCTCGACACCGCGATCGAGCAGCAGGGCAAGGGCGACCTCGGCGCCCTGCTCGCGGGCAACGACAACTGGACGGTCGTCGGCTAGCCCCTTCGTCCGGAGCAGGCCGGGCCCCGCGAGCCCGGCCTGATCCGGACAACCGCCCTGATCCGAACGAGAGGCCCGATCCGAACGCGGGCCCTGGGAGGACTTCGTACGGGCCATGCGGTGCGGCCCCCGGGATCGGTTTCGATTCCCGGGGGCCGCTTCGCATTGCCGCGGGGGCGCTTCGCATTGCCGAACGGGCTGTCTTACGGAGTGTCCGGCGGCGCCGGACCGGGCACCGGCCGGCCGCCGCGCACCATGTGGCCATGGCTCTGGACCGTCCGGCGTACCGCATCAAACGACAGCTGCTCGGCAAACCGCTGACCACCGAGCACATCAGCGAGGAGAAGCTGAACAACCGGACGGCGCTCGGGGTGCTCGCCTCCGACTGCATCAGCTCGTCCGCGTACGGCTCCGAGGAGATGCTCAGGGTCCTGGTGCCCGTCGTGGGCGCCGCCGCGTTCACGCTGCTCATGCCGGTGACCTTCGCGATCCTCCTGGTCCTGGTGCTGCTGACGCTCTGTTACAGCGATGTGGTGACGATCTACACGCGGGCCGGAGGCTCGTACGTCGTCGCCCGGGAGAACTTCGGGCCGAACGTCGCGCAGATCGCCGCCGTGGCGCTGCTCGTCGACTACATCGTCACGGTCGCCGTACAGGTCTCGGCCGGCACGAACGCACTCATCTCGCTCGCCCATCTGGCCGGGGGCGGCTTCACCGGCCTGGACCATCTCCAGCTACCGGTCTCCGTCGCCGTGATCGTGATCCTCGCGTACGGGAATCTGCGCGGGGTCCGTGAGGCGGGCCGCCTCTTCGCGCTGCCCGCCTATCTCTTCATGGCCGCCGTCGGGCTGATCATGATCGCCGCCGCGCTGCGCGGTCTGACCGGCGAGCTGCCGCACGCCGATCTGCACGCCTCCGGCGTCGTACCGCTCGGCTCCCCGGGCGACGGCTGGCTCTACGGCGCCTCGCTCTTCATCGTGCTCCGCGCGTTCGCCAACGGCGGCTCGTCGCTCACCGGGCTCGAAGCGATCTCCAACGGCATCTCCGCGTTCCGCGAGCCCCAGGGCCGCAACGCCCGCCGGATCCTCCTCTCCATGAGCGTGATCCTCGGCATCCTGGTGCTCGGCGTCTCCACGCTGGCGCACTACACGCATGCCGTCCCGTACACCGACGGCACACCGACCGTCATCGCGCAGGAGGCCCATCTCGCCTTCGGCGGCGGGGCGCTCGGCACGGCCGGGCTGGTCTTCGTACAGCTGGCGACCGCGCTGGTCCTCTACACCGGGGCGAACACTCCGTTCACCGGCTTCCCCTACCTGGCCAGCTTCGTCGCCGAGGACCGGTTCCTGCCGCGGGTGCTGACCCGGCGCGGGCACCGCCTCGCCTTCTCCAACGGCATCATCGCGCTGACCGTCGTCTCACTGGCGCTGCTGCTGGCGACCGGCGCCAGCGTGGACAAGCTGGTGGCGCTGTACGCGATCGGTGTTTTCACCGCGTTCACCATGGCGGGGGCGGGCCTCACCGTCTACCACCTGCGCCGCCGGGAGCGGTACCGCAGGTGGAAGATCGCGCTCAACGGCCTCGCCGCGGTCACCTCGGCCGGCGTCGTGCTGATCTTCGCCGTCACCAAGTTCACCGAGGGCGCCTGGCTGGTCGTGGTGGTCTTCCCGCTCGGGGTGTGGGCGCTGATGCGGATCAACCGCGAGTACCGGCGCGAGGCCACCGTCCTCCAGGGCATCCAGGCGCCTGGCGCGGACCGCGCGGCCTTCCGCCGCCATCTGGTCATGGTCCTCGTCGAGACGCTCGACCTGGCAACGCTGAAGGCCCTGCGGTACGCCCATGAGCTGCGCCCCGACGAGATCCGGGCGGTGCACTTCTCGATCGACGAGGCCCACGCGAGGCGGCTGGCCTCCCGCTGGGAGGTGACGGCCGCGACCTCGGTGGCGCTGTCGGTGGTGGACTGCCCCGACCGGCGGCTGCGCCATGCGATGAAGGAGCTCGCGTACCGCACCACCGAGGACGGGGACACCTGGCTGACGGTGCTGGTCCCCCGGCGTACGTACAGCAATCCGCTCGGCAAGATGCTGCACCGGGGCACGGGCGAGAAGATGGCGAAGACGCTGACACAGCTCCCGCACGTCGTCGTGACCATCCTGCCCTTCGACGTCTCGCGGGAGCTGCGGGCGCTGGAGGAGCGGAACCCGCACGGTACGGCCTGAACGCCCGGCGGACGACCGGCCCCCTCGGCTCAGGCGGTACGGCTCTCCCTGCGGGCGTCGTACGCCGCGCGCGCCGTGCCCACCGCGTCAAGACTCCGCTCCGACCAGCGCGCCAGGGCCCACACCTGCTCCGCGGCCTCCCGGCCGAGGGGGGTGAGGGTGTAGTCCACGCGCGGCGGGATCACCGGCTTGGCGTCCCGGTCCACGAAGCCGTCGCGCTCCAGGGTCTGGAGGGTCTGCGCCAGCATCTTCTCGCTGACGCCGCCGACCTCGCGGCGCAGTTCGCTGAAGCGGTACGACCGCTCCAGCAGGGAGGCGAGGACGAGGACACCCCAGCGGCTGGTGACGTGTTCGAGCACCAGCCGGGCGGGGCACATCGGCTCCCGCACATCGGGCCGTCGCTCCAGGTTGCTTACGCTCATGCCAGTACCTTACTTCAAAGTGGGTACTTTCGTTTGGTTAGCGCCACCCTTAGGGTGAGTATCAGAACGCATGAACAGGAACATAAGTACCTGAAGAGGAGAAACACCCCATGAGCATCGTCGTCACCGGAGCCACCGGAGAGCTCGGCCGCCTTGTCGTCGAGCAGCTGCTGACCACCGTCCCCGCCGACGAGATCGCCGCCGTCGTGCGCGACAAGGAGAAGGCCGCCGGTCTCGCGGCCCGCGGCGTGGAGCTCCGGATCGCCGACTACAACCGCCCCGAGACGCTGGCCGGCGCCTTCCGGGCCGGCGACCGGGTGCTGCTCATCTCCGGCAACGAGGTCGGCAGCCGCGTCGCGCAGCACACCGCGGTCATCGACGCCGCCAAGGCGGCGGGCGTGGCCCAGCTCGCGTACACCGGCATCCTGGGCGGCCCCGACGCGGACTTCCGGCTGGCGGACGAGCACAAGGTGACCGAGCAGCTGATCCTCGACTCCGGTCTGCCGTACACGTTCCTGCGCAACGGCTGGTACACCGAGAACTACACCGCGAACCTGGCCCCCGTCCTGGCCCACGGCGCCGTCGTGGCCAACACGGGCGAGGGCAGGCTCGCCTCCGCCTCCCGCGCCGACTACGCCGCCGCGGCCGCCGCCGTCCTGACCGGCGAGGGCCACCTGGACGCGGCCTACGAGCTCAGCGGGGACGTCGCCTGGTCGCTCGCGGAGTACGCCGCGGAGGTCTCCAGGGCCTCCGGCAAGGAGATCGTCCACAACGACGTCCCGGCCGCCGTGCACCAGGAGATCCTGGTCGGCGCCGGCGTGCCCGAGTTCTTCGCGGCGATCCTCACCGACGTGGACGAGGCGGTCCGGCGCGGGCGGCTGGCCCACACCGGCGGCGAGCTGGCCCGGCTGATCGGCCGCCCGACGACGCCGCTCGCCGAGACCGTCGCCGCCGCGGTGGCCGCCCAGTAGGCGGCGCACCACAGGAAGCATCCACGGGACCCCGGGCCCGGTGTCATGACCGTCTGGCGATACGGCAATGACACCGGGCCCCGTCGGCGCTACCTTCGTCAAGGCGACGGAGTCGTCGACCGACACCTGCCAGGAGGGGCCCGTGAAGGGAAAGAACGAAGAGCGGGCCGGGCTCCTGTCCGGCATCACGGCCTACGGCATGTGGGGGGTCGTCCCGCTCTTCTGGCCCCTGCTGAAACCGTCCGGCGCGGTCGAGATCCTGGCCCACCGCATGGTCTGGTCCCTGGGCGTGGTCGGCATCGCGCTGCTGGCCCTGCGCCGCTGGTCCTGGATCGGTGAACTGGTGCGGCAGCCGCGGAAGCTGGCGCTGATCACCGTCGCCGCGGCCGTGATCACCGTCAACTGGGGCCTGTACATCTGGTCCGTGAACAACGGGCACGTCGTCGAGGCCTCCCTCGGCTACTTCATCAACCCCCTGGTCACCATCGCCATGGGCGTCCTGCTCCTCGGCGAACGGCTGCGCCCCGTGCAGTGGGTGGCGGTCGGCACCGGCGTGGCGGCGGTGCTCGTGCTGGCGATCGGCTACGGGCAGCCGCCGTGGATCTCGCTGGTCCTGGCGTTCTCCTTCGCGACGTACGGCCTGGTGAAGAAGAAGGTCAACATGGGCGGCCTGGAGTCGCTCACCGCCGAGACCGCCGTGCTGTTCGTGCCCGCGCTCGGCTACCTCGTGTGGCTGGGGACGCAGGGCGAGTCGACGTTCACCTCCGAGGGCGCCGGCCATGCGGCACTGCTGGCCGCCACGGGCCTGGTGACGGCCATCCCGCTGATCCTGTTCGGGGCGGCAGCGATCCGTGTGCCGCTCTCCACGCTCGGCCTGTTGCAGTACCTGGCGCCGGTCTTCCAGTTCATTCTCGGAATCGTGTACTTCCACGAGGCGATGCCCCCTGAGCGGTGGGCCGGCTTCGGGCTGGTCTGGCTGGCGCTCACCCTGCTGACCTGGGACGCGCTGCGGACATCGCGGCGCACACGGGCCCAGGCACAGACGGCACGGCTGGCAGCGGCGAAGCAGGCCGCCCCGGCTGCGATGGAGGCCCCCACCCCCACCCAGAGCATTACCTAGTTGCTTTTTTAACTCGGTTGCGTTTCCCTTGTCCTCCACGGACGCGCAACCGAGGAGTACGCATGCCCGCATCCCCGACCACCGTGCTGATCGTCGGCTCCGGGCCGACCGGACTGACCCTGGCCATCGATCTCGCCCGGCGGGCCGTCGACGTGACGATCATCGACAAGGCCCCGCAGTTCCCGCGCAGCTCCCGGGCCAAGGGCCCCAATCCGCGCTCGCTGGAGGTCCTGGAGGACCTCGGTGTCGCCGAGGAGGTGCTGTCCGCCGGATCGGCGCCGCTGCCGATGCGCAAGTACCGGGACGGCCGGATGATCGCCGACGCCGACCCGTTCGGTGCCGGGCGCCCGGCACCGGACGCCCCCTTCGACCGGCCCTGGCTGATCGCCCAGTGGGGGCTGGAGGAGATCCTGCGCACCCGGCTCGCGGAGTACGGCGTACGGGTCGGGCTCGGCACCGAACTCGTGGGGCTGACCCAGGACGAGGGCTCCGTGACGGCCACCCTGACCGGCGGCCGGGAGCTCGTGGCCCGGTACGCGGTGGGCTGCGACGGCGGCCACAGCGCGGTGCGCAGGATGCTCGGCCTCACGTTCGACGGGAAGACGGACGAGGAGCAGGTGATGGTCTGCGGCGACGTCGAGGCGGAGGGCCCGGACCGCGGCATCTGGCACCAGTGGTTCGACGAGGACGGCGGCGTGATGCTCTGCCCGATCCCCGGCACCCGGTCGGGCTGGTGGTTCCAGGCCGGCCCCGAGACGGACGCCTCCGGCAGCCCCGTACCTCCGTCGTTGGAGAGCTTCCGACGGCTGTTCGCCAAGCACACCCGGCTGCCCGGCGACCTCCTCACCCAGGCCACCCTGCTCTCCACCTACCGGGTCAACGAGCGCATGGTGGACCGCTATCGGGTGGGGCGGGTGTTCCTGGCGGGCGACGCCGCGCACGTGCACCCGATCGCGGGCGGGCTGGGTATGAACACCGGCATCCAGGACGCGTACAACCTCGGCTGGAAGCTCGCCCGGGTCGCCTCCGGCCGGGCCCTGCCGGACCTGCTCGACACATACGAGGAGGAGCGACTGCCGATCGCCGCCCGGACCCTGGACCTCACCTCGGAGCGACTGCGGGCCACGATGGAGGCGATCAGGAAGCCGGGCGGCGGCCTGGACTCGGCGGTCACCCCGCAGACCTACGGCCTGGGGGACGGCTACCGCTGGAGCTCCCTGGCCACCGGCGGCGGCACCGACCGCCTGCGCGCGGGCGACCGCGCCCCGGACGCGCCCTGCCGCGACGTGGCCACCGGCACCCCTCGCCGGCTGTTCGAGGCCTTCACCGGACCGCACTTCACCCTGCTCGGCTTCGGCCCGGGCACGGCAGGGTCCCTGCGGGAGGCGGCCGAGGCGCACGACGGCGACCTGCGGGCGTACGGCGTGGACGCGGGCGGCCCGCACGGCCTGGCCGACGACGGCGGCCACGCCCGCTCGGCGTACGGCATCGGGCCGGACGAGGGCGTCCTGGTCCTCGTCCGCCCGGACAACCACGTGGGCCTGATCACCTCGGCCGGGGACCTGGAGGCGGTCGACGCCTATCTGAACGGTGCGGCATTGGAGCGAGGTTGGGCGCGTCACGGTGGGTAATCCACCTCTAACGCTCCGTTTATATTTTCCTCATACTTATGACCCGATCCTTGCGCACCTCCGGAACGTCCCGAACGCTCCTGCGCACCGCGACCGCCACCGCCTCCCTGTCCGCTCTGACGCTCCTCGCCTGCGGCATCGCTCCCACCGCAGGCGCGGACGACACCGTGCAGACCGTCCACCCGTCGGGCCTCGGCCCGACGGGGCCCTGGTTCCGGCTTCATGAGACGACCCCTGACCGGGACCCCGGCATCCACGAGGTCTCCCCGAAGCCCGACCCGGTCCATCTGAACGGCAGCCTGCGCCTGGCCATCGGTCCCGGCGAACAGGCCCAGGCCGCCCACTACTTCAACGCGACCTGGACGCCCGAACCCCTGCAACCGCTCCTGGACGCGGGCATCTCGTACTGGGCCTACACCTCCAGCAAGGGCTCCAG
Source organism: Streptomyces sp. NPDC002809 (assembly GCF_040295435.1). Lineage (NCBI taxonomy): Bacteria > Bacillati > Actinomycetota > Actinomycetes > Kitasatosporales > Streptomycetaceae > Streptomyces > Streptomyces sp. NPDC002809. The sequence goes on along the minus strand of NZ_JBEOVJ010000011.1, from coordinate 148,852 downwards.
CGTCACCAACATCGGCGCCAACCTCCAGCTCCCGGCTTCCTGCGGCGGATTCACCACCCTGTCGTTCGAACCCGGCAGCAACACGGACGAGCAGGGTGAGGCGCTGAAGCCGGACACCTGGCAGAAGTACCGGTTCACCGCCGACTCGGTGATGCGCACCTCGCGCGCCGTGGCCGGGATCCCGGCGGGCGGGGACGCCCCGCTGTCGCACTTCGTCGAGGAGTGCGAGGGCGCCTACGGGGTGATCGCCAACATCGGCCGGCTCGGCGACGCGAACGGCCGCCTCAACACCTTCGTCGACAACATCACCGCCAAGGGCACCACCTGGGACTTCGCCGTCACCGGCCGCGCGACGGCCGCGCTCACCGTCCCCGAGAGGATCGAGGCGGGGGACGGCCCCCGTCCGGCCGACGTCTCCTACAGCGACCCGGACGACGGACCGGAGTACCCCGGCATCGGCACCCGTCTGACCCTCAAGGGGCCGGCCGGCCTCCGGGCCGACCAGCTGACCGTCATGTCCGAGGGCGCCCAAGTCCCTCTGACGGAACAACCGGACGGGAACCTCACCGGTGAACTGAGGACCAACCTACGGGCGGGCGGCACGCTGGAGCCCGGCGGCAGGGCGGGCGCCGCGTTCACCCTCGCCGCCGCCGAGGGCGCACCGACAGGCCCGCTCGACGTGACGACCGAACTGACCGTCGCCATCGCCGGCGTCGACGGACGGCTTCGTACGGGCGTGACCGCGACGGAGAGCACCCGGATCACGGCCACCGCCAACGAGGAGCCCAGCCCCTCACCCAGCCCCACCCGCACCCACCACCCCAAGCCGACCCCGTCCGGCGGCGGCCATGGGAACGGCGGCGGCCACGAGAACGGCGGCGGCCATGAGAACGGTGGCGGCCACGGAAGCGGGAACGGGAACGGGAACGGCAACTGGGGCGGCGGCCACGGCAACGGGGAGCCCAGCCCCTCGCCCAGCCCCACCCGCACCCACCACCCCAAGCCGACCCCGTCCGGCGGCGGCCACGGCACCGGCAACGAGAGCACCGGCGGCGGCAGCGGCAGCCACGGCGGCGGCAACACCGGCAGCCACAGCGGCGGCAGCAGTACCGGTGGAAGCCACGGCGGCACCGGCAGCGTCTCGATGCCCAACGGCCCGGTCGACGCGGGCGACGGTTCCACCGCCCTGACCGACAGCGGCTCCTCCGGCCTCTCCGGTACGGGTGCGGCAGCCGCCGCAGCCGGGCTGCTGGCAGCGGCGGGCGCCGCTCTCGGCGGGCTCCGCACGGTCCGGCGCCGGCGCGGTTGAGCACCCGCACCTCGCGGGAACGGCCCTCACGGCGGCCGTTCCCGCGCCTGATCGCGGCGGCCGGGCTGATCCCGGCCGCCGCGGCGGCACTCGTCCTGCTCCTGGGCTCCCCCCTGACGGAGCCCGGCATCCCCGCCGCCGCCCCCCGGCCCGGCGCCGTCGCATCGAACGGGGCGCCCGCGCCCGCCTCCCGCCCCGTCCGCATCGACATCCCCGGCCTCCGGGTCAGCGCACCCCTGGTGGACCTGACCCTGGACAGCCGGGGCAAGCTCGGCGTCCCCGACCCGGCGGAACGCAATCTGGCCGGCTGGTACCGGGACGGGGTGACACCGGGCTCCCCCGGCACCGCCGTCGTGGTCGCCCACGTCGACACCCCGACCGGCCCGGCCGCCTTCGCCGGGCTCGACACACTGCGCCCCGGCGCGACGGTCGACGTGCACCGGGCGGACCGGGCCGTCGCGACCTTCCGCATCTACGCGATCGAGGAGTTCGAGAAGAGCGACTTCCCCAGCACCCGCGTCTACGGCCCGACGAAGGACGCCCAGCTCCGCCTTCTCACCTGCGGCGGCGCCTACGACCCCGATGCGGGCGGCTACCAGTCGAACGTGGTGGCGTTCGCCCGCCTGGTATCGGCAGACCCACCGGAATCCACTGTTCCGGGCAAGAATGTCCCTCATGACTCTTGAGTGGAAAGTCGTCGTCGACGCCGCCGACCCGCACGCCCAGGCCGGCTTCTGGTCGGCGGCCCTCGGATACGAGATCGAGGACAACAGCCCCCTCGTCGAACGCCTCCTGGGCCTCGGAGCCGTACCGGAGGCGATCACGACGACCGCGCACGGGCGGCGGGCCTGGCTCGACCTGGCCGCGGTGCGACACCCGGACGACCCCTACGAGGAGGAGAGCGGGACGGGGCTGGGGCGGCGGCTGCTGTTCCAGCGCGTACCGGAGCCCAAGACGGTGAAGAACCGGCTCCACCTCGACCTGCACGCCGGCCCGGAGCGCCGCGACGCGGAAGTGGCCCGGCTGGAGGGGCTGGGCGCGAAGGTGCTCCGCAAGGTGGCGGAGCCGGGCGGGACGTGGACGGTGCTCGCCGATCCGGAGGGCAACGAGTTCTGCGTCCAGTAGCCGTCGTGCCGCGTTCCCCGCGATGAAGGCCCTGCGGGCCGGGGCCCGGCGGCGGACTACTCGCGGTCCTGGCGGACGTCGGCCAGGGACGGGGACCGCGCGTCGCCGTAGTCCGCGCCCAGGCCCGCGAGCAGGCGGAGTCCGTCCTCGGTGGGGCTGCCGGGGGCCGCGGACAGCACCAGGAGCTCCATCCCCGATTCGTCCGGGAGCGCGAAGTTCTCCTGGTGCAGCTCCAGCAGTCCGACCAGCGGGTGCCGGTACGCCTTGCGTCCATGGGTGCGGGCGCGCACGTCCGCACGGGCCCAGAGACGGCGGAAGCGCTCGCTGCCCATCGCCAGCTCGCCGATCAGCGAGGCCAGCCGGGGGTCCTCGGGGTATTTGCCGGCGGCCAGGCGCAGGTGCCCGACCACGTCGAGGGTGCAGGTCTCCCAGTCCGCGTAGAGGCCGCGCTCGGCCTCCTCCAGGAAGATGTGCCGGGCGGTGTTCAGACCCGGCAGCGGACGGCCGTGGAGCAGCCCGGCGAGGCGGTTCCCGGCGAGCACGTCCAGGCGGTGGTCCATGATCAGCGCGGGTGCGCCGGGGACCAGGTCGAGGACGCGAAGCACCTCCGGCCGGACCCGCCCGCCCGGCGCCTTCGCGCGGCGGCGGCGCTGCCGGGCGAGCCGGTGGAGGTGCTCCCGCTCGGTCCCGTCGAGGCCGAGTACACGGGCGAGCGCGTCGAGGACCTGCTCGGAGGGCTGGGTCGCCCGGCCCTGCTCCAGGCGTACGTAGTAGTCGACGCTGACTCCGGACAGGTGGGCGACCTCTTCGCGGCGCAGCCCTTCGACGCGGCGGCGGCTGTCGGTGGGGATGCCGACGGCCGACGGGTCGACCCGGGAACGCCGGGTCCGCAGAAAGCCCGCGAGATCGTCCATTTCTCCAGTATCGCCTCGGGTGCCGCCCTCGAAGGTGGCCCTGCCGGTACCAGGAAGTCCGGTCCTACGGAAGAAGCGCCCCTGAACGCCGGGCGTCCGGCCCTCTTGAATCGGAGGCACCCGACACTCGACACGAAGGACGTCCCATGAAGACGCTGATCGTCCACGCCCACCCGGAGCCGAAGTCCCTCAACAGCTCGCTGAAGGACCTCGCGGTGTCCACCCTGGAGGCCGCCGGGCACGAGGTACGGGTGAGCGACCTGTACGCGATGAACTGGAAGGCGGTCGTGGACGCCTCGGACTACGGCCCCGACGCCTCGACCCCGCTGAAAGTCGCCCGCGACTCGGGCCGGGCCTTCGACGCCGGAACGCTCACCCCGGACGTCCGCGCCGAGCAGGAGAAGCTGCTGTGGGCCGACACGGTCATCTTCCAGTTCCCCCTGTGGTGGTACTCGATGCCCGCGATCCTGAAGGGCTGGGTGGACCGGGTGTTCACCTTCCACTTCGCGTACGGCGTCGGCGAGCACAGCGACACCAAGTACGGCGAGCGCTACGGCGAAGGCACCCTCGCGGGCCGCAGGGCGCTGCTGTCCGTAACGGTCGGCGGCCAGGAGTCGCACTACACCGCTCGCGGAATCAACGGCCCCATCCACGACCTGCTGTTCCCGATCCAGCACGGCATCCTCTACTACCCGGGCATCGAGGTACTGCCGCCGTTCGTGCTCTACGGCACCGACCGGATGACCGGCGAGGACTTCCCGGACGCGGCCAAGGCCTGGGAACAGCGCCTGCTCACCCTGGAGTCGACAGAGCCGATCGCGTTCCGCCACCAGAACTTCGGCGACTACGAGATCCCGTCCCTGCACCTGAAGGACGGTCTGGAGCCGGCGGGCCGCACGGGCTTCGGACTCCACGTGCGCGGCTGATCCGTGCAACTACGTTTCACGAAAGTTGAATTCGTACCCATCATGACAGGTCAGAGGGCCTTTTCGTAGGACGAAGCGCACAGGTGACCATGCTTGTTCGGCACGCTCGGGGACACCCAGAATCTCCGTCATGAATAAGTCGGGGAAAGTCGATCAGGACGACATCGTGCGGGCGCGGAATGTGCTGCTCGCGTCGGGGCGACGCACCCCGCGCGAGGAGGTCGACGCCTACCGGGTGCTCGCCCAGGTCAGCCCCGCCTCGTACCTGCCGCTCCTGGCCAGGGCCCTGCAACGTCTGAGTTACGACACCAACTCCGGGAAGAAGCACGCAGACTGTCTCGCTCTGCACGAGGAGGCGGTGGCCGCGGCACGGTCCATCGATCCGGCCGAGACCACTCGTGCGGATGTTCTGTACCGCGCCCTCGACAGTTGCCAGAACGAGCTGTATGCCCTGGGCCGACGCGTCGAAGGGCTCGCCATGCGCGCCGAGATGCTCGCCATTGGACGCGCCCAGGCGGAACGGTCCGGAGCCCCCGTGGCCTGGGGACTGCGCGAGTGGGCTGCCGGTCTTTCCGAGGAAGGCCGGTACGCCGAGGCCGCAGATGCCATGACCGAGTTGGTCACTGCGATCCTGCCCAATGGATCCCACAATGGGGGCCTCGCCTGGTACCTACTGGAGTGGATCGCCGCTCTCCACGATGCCGGCCGGTCCGCCAAGGCTCTCGCCGCATTCGAGACACTCGTCCGTTTGGAGGCGGCCGAGGCTGCGGGCGACAGCGGCCCGATGGCCTGTCACCTCTACGCGCTCATCGGGTACGCCCGGATGCTCGATACTCACGGCCGAGGAGAGCAGGCGGCTCGCGTCCGGCAAGAAGCACTCGACTTGCTTGCAGAACTGGCCGATACCGGGGAGCGGGAGTCCTGGAGTGGCTATCAGGCGTCGTTCTGGGCGGTGCTGCTGTCCTTCGCCGGCGCCGAGAGCGATCGGCCTGCACCCGATGGCCCCTGTCCGCCTTCGGGTGCCGCGCCCATGCCGTGGTCGCCCGACGCCAAGCGACGCTACTTCGAGGACAGCCATCATGCCCTCCACGAAGAGGTGAAAGCCCTTACGTCGCAGGCCACCGAGGACCCCGACCTGCACCTGGCCGAACTGGTCCGCCTGCACCGGGTGCTCACCATCCGCTCAGCCGTCCACTGGGAGCATCGAACCCATCTGTTCAGTGAGCGAGTGCGCTCCCTGTTCGACGATGGAGTGGACCTGGCCCGCCGCCTGTCCCAGCACGACCCGGCAGACGGAACGCGAACACTGGCCGACATCCTGATCGACCGATCGACCTTCCACACCGCTGCCCGCGAGTTCGGGGCCGCCCTCGATGACTTCCGCCAAGCCCTGAGCTGCCTGGGCGAAGCCACCTGACCCGCCGCGCGCCTCGGCGACGCGACCACCACCAGTCATGCGGTGCGCCCACCGCTGTCCGTACGGTCCAGGCTCCGCAACAGACCGGTTGCTGTCTCGACCTCAGCCTCCCGCACCGCATCCCGTTCGGCGATCGCGGCGTCCAGACCAGCGAGGAACAGCGCCCGGTACACGGGGTCCGACTCGATGCGCCGCAGCTCCGCGATTCGGGGGAAGCGGGCCCCCAGCCGGATCCCCACCGCCTCCACTACGCGAACGAGCCTCACGGCTGCGCCTCGTGCTCCGTCGCCCGGTGCCGCGCCCGCAGCACCCGGCAGTCGGTCTCCCGGCTGCCGTCCCGCTCGCTCCTGGCGACGGCTTCGGCGAGGTCGATCTCCTGGCACTCGTGGCACTCGCCGGGGCGGGGCTCATCCTGAGCGGTCATGCCACCTCACCCCGGCTCCGGGCGTTCTCCCGCGCGGTCCTGGCGGCGAGGCGCTCGGCGGGCGTGGCCGGGCGGACGTGCTCGGGAAGCACCTCCCACTCGGGACCGCCCTTGGCCGGGCGGAGCATCCAGTAGGGGCCGGCGACGCCTCGGAACTCCCCCACACGGCCGCGCTCACCACGGCTGGTGTCCACGACGAGTGTGCCGGGGGGAGGAGCCTGCGGGGGTTCCAGTGCGATCGACGCACCGCTCTCTTCGGACACGATCGTTCCTCTCCGTAGTCATTCCACTACCAAGGGGGTTGAGCGTGGCCTAGAGTCGGAGTGTCTTCAACTTGCGTCAGCCGCACGGAGAGTTGGGCAGAAACCGTTGAACCGCAAAGAGCTGAACCCTGAAAGTTCTCCGGTAGCAGCCTTCGGAGAACGTCTTCGCACGTTACGTGACGAGCGCGGCTGGACACAGGACGAGCTGGCAGAGCGCACGGGGTACTCCGGGACTCATATCTCAGCCGTCGAAACTGGGCGCCGCTCCCCAACTCCCCGCTTTTCGCGTAGCGTCGACAAAGCGTGCGGAACCGGTGATCAGTTCGAGCGTCAGGGGCGGGCCGCACGCCACACGGCCTTGCTGGAAGGGTTCCCGGAGTACGTAGGTCATGAGGCACGAGCGGCGGAGATCCGGCTCTACGAGGTGGGCGTCATGCCCGGCCTGCTTCAGACCCCGGAGTACGCGACAGCCCTCGCCGAGAGTGCCGTAAAGCGCGGGGCGATCACGCCCGACCAGGCAACTGAGCGCGTGGACCTCGTCGCCCAGCGACAAGCGTCACTGGTCCGCACGCCCACACCCTTGGTACTGGTCGTGCTCGACGAGAGCTGTATCCGCCGCCCCATCGGCGATCCCGCCGCCATGGACGCCCAGTTGGCGCGCCTGCTCGAGTTCGCCGAGCTGCCGACCACGGTGCTGCAGATCGCCCCGTTCGCCATGGGCGTCCGCCGTCCGTTCAACCTGCCCATCTACCTGCTGACTCTGCCGGACCGCTCGCTCATGTCCTACGCCGAGTCGACCCAACAGGGCCATCTGGAACGGGAAAGCACGTTCGTACTGCCGCTGCTTACGGCCTACCATCAGCTTCAGGCCGAGGCGCTCTCCCAGTCGGCGTCGGTGGCCATGATCGAGCAGTTACGAAAGGGCACCCCGTGACGACCGAATCCCTCCGCTGGTACACCTCCTCGTACAGCGACAACGGCGGCGCGTGCATCGAGGTCGCCACCAACCTCGTCGCCCCGCGCGGCGTCGTCCCCGTACGCGACTCCAAGAACCCGGCCGGCCCGACCCTGGACCTGCGGGCCGGCGCCTTCGTCTCCTTCGTGGCGGCCATCAAGCGCGGCGATCTCGACACCGTCTGACCTCCCGGCCGGAGCTGGACTGCGGCTCAACCGGCCCACCTGGCCCAGCGGGTCCTCGCGCCAGTGCTGCGACCGGGATGGTTCACCGTGGTCGGGAGACGGCTCACGGGACGAGCGCGGTCCGCGAGGCGACTGGTATTACTGGTGCATGCAGGAAGAGCAGGAAGAGACCGCGCGGTCCGCGATCGACACGTTCATCTCCGCGTTCAACGCCTCGGACGACAGCTATGTGACTGCGCTGCTCTCCCAGGCCCTGACCTCGGACGTGGTCTTCTGGGGACCGTTGGGCCGCAGTGAGGGGATCGAGGCGGTCGAGCGGTTCGTGCTGGACATCCGGCGCCACCCCGCGGGGACCGGCACGATGGTGCGCTGTTCGGCGGTGGACATGCCGGACGAGTGGGCCCGGTACCAGTGGGTCTTCACGACTCCGGACGGAGGCCCCCGCCTGGCGGGAACGGACGTCGTCCATCTGCGGCGGAGCCTCATCGACCAGGTCATCGTCTTCGCGGGGGAGATCGAGCCGTCCGTCTCCTGAGCCGTTCTCCTCTGGCGCCGTCCTTCTCCTGAACCGGCCCCGTTCGGGGCTCCGGGTCTGCCCGGCCGAGATCATCTTCACAACGCTTCGGTCGTCCGCGCTTGGCCACGAGCGGACCGGTGATGCGCTGTGGCTGTGTAAGTTCGGGGTTGGTCAGGCTGCGGTATTGGGGGCGTCCGCTCCAACGGATGCCCTTCTCGCTTCGTATGCGGGCGAGCAGGCCGCGTAAGCCTCGCGGCCGATACGGATCACTCGGCCGTGGACTGTGCGCAGGTAGGCGACGAGTTTGCGTAGCGACCGGCGAGTGAAGGTCGGCCGAGCTTGGTGGGGCGGGTGGTGGTCGTCTGGACGGCGAAGTCCTCGTCGTCATCGCTGAGCAGGCGGGGACGGTCTCCCGCCCACCGAGGGTCCAGGCAGGCCAGGCCGATCTCGTTGAACCGGTGGATCACATCGCGCACGGTGTCCTCGCCGGCCGCCAACAGCTGGGCGATCACCGGCACCCGATTCCCGCCGGCCGAGGCCAGCAGCACCATCGCGCGCCGATAGGAACCGAGTTGGTGCTGCCCCGGCGCACGGTCTGCTGCAGCCGCTGCCCCTTCTGGTCGGTCAGTCCGCGCACACGGACAGGGCTCGGCCACCGCGCCTCCAGCGGTCGGATCGAACGTCACCGCACATCCAACCGCCACGACGACCAACCCAGCGAACCTGTGCGGTCACAGCACTAGCGGGCCGCGCAGGCGGGGAAGTCGATCCGGCCGAGCTCTGCGTCGGGCCAGTCCGCCCCTGCGTAGGTATCGGTTTCCTCATCGCTCATGGAGATCCCGCCGCCGCGCTGACGACCGACATGGCGGACAGCCACGCCGTCCCCGCTCGACTGGAGGACCTGGAGCTCGGCGTGGCCGTCATGGTCGGTGTCGGTGACCCACACCCCGAACACGAACGCCGGGCTACCCATACGGATGCTGCCGGTCCGGTGACTGGTCAGGTCACGGGCGAGAGGCCCATAGCGCACCTCGTGCACCAGCATGGTGTCCCGCGGGCTGTCGCCCGCGTCGTGCTGACTGTTGAACAGCGCCAGATCGAGGTACCCGTCACCGTCGAAGTCACCGAAGGCTCCCCGTGTCGCCATGTCCTCCTTCAGCGCGCCTCGCAGCTTCTGCCAGAACCCGCGGGCATCGGCCACGCTGACGGTGGTGCGGTGATCGCCTCCCCGGAAGACCACCGAGCCGGCACCTTCGCCCTTCTGGTGGAGGATCTCGTCCAGGTGCCCATCCGCGTCCACGTCGGCGCGCAGGGTGGTGCCGTCGACGGCGCATACGGCCATGGGCGCATGGTCGCCCGGCTGCGGCCCGGTGCCCAGAAGAGGCCATAAGCCTCCGGCGATCACAGCGAGACCGGCTGTGGCAGCCGTGGCGAACCGACGCCGACGCGAGCGCCGCCGACGCTGCTGTCGCTGCCGCAGCGAGGAGATCTCTTCCCTGAGCGAGATTTTCCTTAGAACATCGGACGGAGGCATGGCCGCACTCTAGGTCGTGCCCGGATGTCCCCGCCTGCGCCCCGAAGCCCGGCACGCAGCCGGTACGTTTCCTCCCAGTACGCACCCAAATCCTCCGGGCCGCCTCCCCATACCGGACCATCGCCGCAGGTCAGGGCCGTACAGCGGGAATCGGAGATCCCTAGGCTTGACCCATGCCCATCCCGCCCGCATATGCCCTCGTCGCCACGGACCTGGACGGCACCCTGTTGCGCCGCGACGACTCCGTGAGCCCCCGCACCCGCGCCGCGCTCGGCCTCGCCGCAGCCGCCGGAGCCCGGCACCTCGTGGTCACCGGGCGGCCGGTGCCGGGAGTACGGGCGCTGCTCGCGGCTCTGGACTACCGCGGGCTGGCGGTCTGCGGTCAGGGGACGCAGTTGTACGACGCCGGGGCGGGTCGCATCGTGCGCACGGTCACCCTGGACCGGGAGTCGGCCGATGCCGCGCTCGGCAAGATAGAGGCGCAGGTCGGCCAGGTCTTCGCGGCGGTCGATCAGGACGGGGCCGAGGGCCGGACCCTGATCGAGCCCGGCTACCTGATGCCGCACCCCGCCCTGCCGGCCCACCGGGTCCTGCACCGGGCGGAGTTGTGGGCGGCTCCGGTCATCAAGGTACTGATCCGCCACCCGGAACTGGACGACGACGCCCTGGCAGCCGCCGCCCACGCGGCCGTCGGCGACCTGGCCACCGTCACACTGTCCGGCCCGGGGACCGTCGAGCTTCAGCCGTACGGGGTCGACAAGGGCGCCGGAATCGCGCTCGCCGCCGAGTACCTGGGTCTGGACCCCGCGACCGCGATCGCCTTCGGCGACATGCCCAACGATCTACCGATGTTCCGTAGCTGCGGGTACGGCGTGGCGATGGCGAACGCCCACCCGCTCCTGCGGGCGGCGGCGGACGAGGTGACGCTGTCCCACGAGGAGGACGGGGTCGCGGTGGTCCTGGAGCGCGTCTTCGGCTGACGCCGGCGAGGCGCCGACGGCGCCGCGCCCGTCAGCCCTCCCCAGCCCCCAGTGACCGCAGCACGTGCTCGACCAGCGCCCTCACCGTCTCCGCGTCCTGCATCGGCTTGCGCAGGACATGGCGGTAGTAGACCGGGCCGTACAGCATCTCCACCGCGAGGCGCAGGTCCGCCCCCGGCGGGACCTGACCCTGGTCCTGGGCGCTGCGCAGCCGTTCGACCGCCGCATCGAAGCGGGGATCGATCAACTGGGTGCGTACCGTTTCGGCCAGATCGTCGTCGTGATGGAGCTCGGAGAGTATTCCGGCGTACGCCGGGCCGTAGGGCGGATCGGCGAGGAACGCGACCGCGCTCGTGACATGGGAGCGCAGGTCCTCGGCGATGTCGCCGGTGTCGGCGAACGGCGTGGCAATGGCCAGCGCCTCCGTGAACGCCTCCAGCAGTACCGCGCTCTTCGACGGCCACCACCGGTAGATCGTCTTCTTGCTGACACCGGCCCGCGCCGCGATGGCCTCGACCGTGACGCGGCCGTACCCCTTCTCCGTACAGAGGTCCAGGGCGGCCTCCAGCGTCGCCCTGCGCGAGCTCTCGCTCCGGCGCAGCGAACTCGGCGATGTGATCATTCGGTGAGCATAGGTCTGTTTGAGCCAATCCTTGTTGACAGTCCGTCGCCAAAAGCCGAACAATACTCAGGCGGGAAACGGAACGTACCGTGTCGGCTCGTTCCTTACCTTTCGCACCGTTCGTGCCGTTCGTGCCGCGACGAGCCGATCGGGGGACGGCTCGCCGGCCGACGGTACGGCTGTCGGAGCCGCTCCCGTCACGCGGTGATGTCCTTCGCAGTGAACCTGGCCCAGGCCGCCGAGCCGAACACCGCCGCGTACAGCCCCTGCATCTCCAGGTTCTTCAGTACCTCGTCCCAGTACACAGGCGCGCGCATCAGGTCCGAGAAGGACAGCCAGTAGTGCGGGAAGAGATACGGGTGGATCCCGCTCAGCTGCGGGATGGTGTCCACGATCTGCACGGTGATCAGCACGCCGACCGTCGCCGCCATGGCCGCGATCCCGCTGTTGGTAAGGGTCGAGACGAAGAGTCCGAGCGCCGCGAAGCCGATCAGTGACGCCGCCACCGCCACCGCGACGAGCCCCGCCCGGAGCAGCCCCTCGCCGAAGCCGATCCGGGTCCCGGAGATCGTCGTGACCTCGCCGACGGGGAAGAGCAGCGCCCCCACGGCCAGTGCGGAGGCCGCGACGACGAGAGTGGCGACCAGGCAGAAGGCCAGGGTGGAGGCGTATTTGGCGAGGAGCAGCCGGGTCCGTCCGGCCGGTGCGACCAGCAGATAGCGCAGCGTTCCCGCGTTGGCCTCGCCCGCGACCGCGTCGCCCGCGATGACGCCCACCGCCATGGGGAGGAAGACCGGGAGGGTCGCGGCGAGGGAGGCGAAGACCAGGAAGAGGCCGTTGTTGGTCACCTGGGAGAGGAACGCGGGCCCTCCCCCGCCTCCGCCTGGACCGGGCGACGAGCCGTCCGCCGTCTCGATGCGCACCGCGATCCCGATCAGTACGGGGACGGCGGCCAGGACTCCGAGCAGGGCGATCGTGCGCCACCGGCGCAGCGTGGTGGTCAGTTCGGAGCGCAGGATGCCGAGTGTCCACAGCGGATTGCGCCGGACCGGAGCGGCCTCGGCGGGTGCGAGCTCAGCCTGCGACATCGAATCCCTCTCCGGTGAGTGCGACGAAGGCGTCTTCCAGCGAGGCCCGTTCGACGCCGAAGGACCGGACCCGGACCCCGCCGTGGACCAGGGCGGCGTTCAGGTCCGCGAGTTCGACGGAGCCCGGCGGGGCGTCGGCCCGTACCCGGTCGCCGTCCGGGGTGATGCCGGTGATCCCGTGCTCCTTGAGGATGCGGGCGGCGTCGGCCGGGTCCGGCGTGGTGACGGCGAGCCGGCCGAGGGTGCCCGCGGCGAGGTCGGCGACGGGCCCCTGGGTGATCAGCCGGCCCCTGGCCATGACTGCCGCGTGGGTGCAGATCTGCTCGATCTCGTCGAGGAGGTGGGAGGAGAGGAAGACCGTGGTGCCCTCGGCGGCCAGCTCCCGGACCAGTGCGCGGATCTCCCGCATGCCCTGCGGGTCCAGGCCGTTGGTCGGCTCGTCCAGGACGAGCAGCCTGCGGGGCCGGAGCAGGGCGGCGGCAAGGCCCAGGCGCTGCTTCATGCCCAGCGAGTAGGCCCGGGCCTTCTTGCCGGCCGCGGCGGCGAGACCGACCCGCTCCAGGGCGTCGCCGACGCGGGCGCTCCGGGTGCGCGGATCGGCGGTGGGGTCGGCCCGGTCGTAGCGCACGAGGTTGTCCCGGCCGCTCAGGAACCCGTACAGCGCGGGGCCTTCGATCAGCGCCCCGACCTGGGGCAGCACGGTGCGGGCCGCGCCCGGCATGGAGTGCCCGAGGACCGTCGCGGTGCCGGACGTCGGATCGATCAGGCCCATCAGCATCCGGATCGTGGTGGTCTTCCCGGAGCCGTTGGGCCCGAGGAAGCCGAAGACGCTGCCGCCCGGGACGGTGAGGTCGAGACCGTCGACGGCGAGCTGGCCGCCCCGGTAGCGCTTGGTCAGCCCCCTGGTCTCGATCACGGGCGCGGCCTCACTCACCGCCGGACGGGCCCTGGGCCCGCTCACGGTCCCGGACTCGGTCATGCGTACTCCCCTTGGTTCGGAAAGCGGTGGGTACGGAATGCGGTGGTACGGAAAGCGGCGGGTCCGGAAGGCGGCCGGTGCGGACAACGGCCGCGGATCGCACCCGCCCCGCCGTACGGAGGCTACGACGGGGTGGGGGCGAAAGGTGTACCGATCGGCGTGTCAGCCGGCGTTGTCCGCCGCCTTCACCAGCGCGTCCTTGGTGACCGCACCGACGTAGACACGGCCGTCGTCCGTCATCAGAGCGTTGACCAGGCGCGTCTTGAAGACCGTGCCCGAGCCGAACTTTCCGGTGACCTTGTCGCCGAGGGCGTCGAGGAACTGCTGCGCCTCGGCCGGTACGTCGCCCGACTCCGCCGACGGGAGGGCCGCCCCGCCGGGGGTCCTGATCTCGGCGATGGTGTTCCAGCCCTTGCCGATCACGTTCATCCCCTCGAACGCGCTCAGGTCGCCCTTCGCCTTCTCGGCCTCGGCCTTCCCGTGGCCCTCGGCCTCGTCCGCCTCGGTCACATCGGCGCCCTTGGGAGGGGTGAAGGAGAACAAGGACGCGTCGGGCTTGCCGAAGTCGACCGAGGTGAACCCGGCGTCGATCGCCGCCTTGCCGCCGCTGCTGGGCTGCAGGGTGAACTTGAGCGGTACGCCGTTCTCCGCGTCCACCGCGACGGTGATCGAGCCGATCGTGGAGCCGCTCTGCTCGGGCTTGATGACCAGCCGGTACGCGTCGCGCCCGGCGACCTGCGCGGTGCCGTCCACCGTGACGGACGTGGTGCCGTCGGCGGCCTTCAGCGCCTGCTCGGCCAGGGCCTTCGGAGTGGTGGGTACGCCGTCGGGGACGGCACGCTCGCCCTTCTCCGTCTCCTTCCGGTCCTCGCCCGCCTTCCGGGTGGCGTGGTGGACCGCGTTCGACTCGCTGTCGTACGCCCAGACCTGGTCCCCGTTGTGGATCAGGCTGTACTCGGACGCCCGGTCCAGGATCGACACCCGCTGCTTGTCGGGACCGTCGGCGGCCACCCGGAGGGTGTGCGTGCCGGAGGCCAGCTCCGTCAGCTTGGTCTGCGGGTCGGCGCTCGCCGAACCCTTGTCGCCCGCGCCGTCCGGGACGAAGGAGCCGACCAGGCCGCCCATCGACGGGATGCCGAGGTCGGTGCTGATCTTCACCGTGCCGGAGAGCTGCTGCGTGTCCGAGGCGGCGATCTTCTCGATGAGTTCCTGCGCGGTGATCTTCGGCAGATCGGGGTCTCCCGAGCTGGCGAGCGCCGGTACCAGCCCGATCGTCGCGGCCGCGACTCCCGCCACCGCGACCGGGACGATGTAGCGCACCGCCTTCCGGCGGCCCGCGACGGCGCCCTTGGTGCCGGGCGCTGCCGTGCCGTTGGTGCCTGCGCTGTCGTTCGGTGCCATGTGTGCCCTACCTCCGTGGTCGGCGGCTTCCGTCCGGATGCACTCGTCCACTCCGTGCCGCCATTCTCACCCGTTTTGGTCAGGAGTGGTTGTTCTCCATCTGACCAAATCGGGCGGCTCAAGGCGTCAGCCCGCGGGTGCAACTCCGCGTACCTCTCCGGGATGACGCCGAGGAGCGATTGCTCCACCGACCAGTAGGGGTCCCGTCGGAAGGCGCTCAGCCCGCGCGGTGCACCACGGCGTCGCACATCTCTTCGAGGGCGTCCTTGGCGTAGCACGAGGGCAGCGGCGCCAGGGTGGCCCTCGCCTCCTGGGCGTACCGGACAGTGTCGCGTCGTGCCTGGTCGAGCGCGGGGTGGGCGCGCAGCCGGCGCAGTGCCTCGTCGAGCCGGCCCGGCTCGTTCAGGTCGCTGTCCAGCAGCTCGACGAGCTCCAGGTCGTCCGGCTTGCCGTCGGCGGCGGCCTGCGCCCTCAGGTGGAGGACCGGCAGGGTCGGGATGCCTTCGAGGAGGTCGGTGCCAGGGGTCTTGCCGGACTCGTGGGAGTCGGACGCGATGTCGAGGACGTCGTCGGCGAGCTGGAAGGCGACGCCGAGGCGCTCGCCGTACTGGGTGAGGATGTCGGTCGCCGACACGTCGGCGCCGGACATCATGGCGCCGAACCGGCAGGCTACGGCGATCAGCGAGCCGGTCTTGCCGCGCATCACGTCGAGGTAGTGCTCGACCGGGTCGCGCCCGTCGCGCGGGCCGGCGGTCTCCAGGATCTGGCCGGTGACCAGACGCTCGAACGCCTCGGCCTGGATGCGGACGGCCTCGGGGCCGAGGTCGGCCAGGATGTGCGACGCGCGCGCGAAGAGGAAGTCGCCGGTCAGCACGGCCACCGAATTGCCCCAGCGGGAATTGGCGCTGTCGACGCCGCGGCGTACGTCGGCCTCGTCCATCACGTCGTCGTGGTAAAGCGTCGCGAGGTGGGTCAGCTCGACGACCACGGCGGCAGGCACCACGCCCGGGGCGTCGGCGTCACCGAACTGGGCGGCCAGCATCGCCAGGAGGGGCCGGAACCGCTTGCCGCCCGCGCGCACCAGGTGCTGGGCGGCCTCCGTGATGAAGGGCACCTCACTCTTGGTGGCATCGAGCAGCCCCGACTCGACAGCAGCCAAACCGGCCTGGACACCGGCCTCAAGAGCCTGGTCCCGCACGCTCAGTCCGAACGGCCCGACGACGGTCACGAGGGGATCTCCTGTCTGCTGACGATCACACGGAATGTCGATGTGTCGCTGTCATCACTCAAGTCAGCGTATCCGGTCCCCTTTGGATCACCGTGGGCGCCTTCCCGCCACCGCCGGTATGTTCGGGATCAGCTCATACGATCAGGAGTTGTCGCTTTGTCCCACACCGCCACCGACACCGAACCGGCCCAGCCGCCGCCGGGCGACGACCACGCCTTTTTCGGCCAGCCACGGGGTCTGATGACCCTGTCCGGCCTGGAGGTCTGGGAGCGGTTCTCGTTCCTCGGCATGCAGGCGATCCTGGTCCTCTACTTCGCCGACACCGTCGCCAACGGCGGCATGGGGATGGAGGCCGGCACCGCCGCGTCCGTCTCCGCCGCCTACGGCACCCTCGTCTACCTGGTCTCCGTGGCCGGCGGCTGGCTGGCCGACCGGATCCTCGGCTCGTACCGCGCCGTCCTGTACGGCGGCATCCTCATCGCCATCGGGCACTACGCCATGGCGGTGCCCACCGACGCCATGACCTGGGTCGGCCTGGGCCTGATCAGCGCCGGAACGGGCCTGCTCAAGCCCAATGTCGCCACCATGGTCGGCAAGCTCTACCGCACCGAGGACGAGCGCCGCGACGCCGGCTTCGCCCTCTATTACATGGCCATCAACATCGGCGCGTTCCTCGGCCCGCTGATCACCGGCTGGCTCGGTGACCACGCGAGCTGGCACTGGGGATTCTCGGCCGCCGCATTCGGTATGACGCTCGGCCTGATCCAGTACGTACTGGGCCGCCGTCACCTGGCCGGGCGTAAGAACACCGCCGAGTTCGCACTGGCCCCCGGACCCATGCGCCGGGCGGTCCGGCTCATCGTGGTCGGCGTCCTCGTGGTCGCCGCCCTCGCCACCGCGCTGGCCCTGGCGGGCTGGCTCACCATGGACCGCTTCGTCGACCTGCTCACGCTGATCTCCGTGATCGCGCCGATCGTCTACTTCGTGGTGATGTTCCGCAGCCCGCGGGTCACCGCGGAGGAGCGCGGCAGGCTGCGCCCGTACGTGGTGCTGTTCCTGGCCTCCGTCGTCTTCAACTTCATCCTCTTCCAGGCGTACTCGACGATGATGCTGCTCGCGTCGACCAACGCGCGCACGGAGATCTTCGGCTTCCACTTCCCGGCCAGCTGGTACGCCTCCGCGCTCGGCGCCTTCGAGGTGGCGCTCGCTCCGGTGGTCGCCGCCGTCTGGGCGAAGATGGGGCCCCGCCAGCCGCACGCGTCCAACAAGATCGCGTTCGGCGTGATCCTCGGCGGGCTCTCGTTCCTGCTGATGGTCCTGCCCACGTCGGGGCACTCCGACGACACGTACAAGATGGCCGCCTGGTGGATCGTCGGCTCGTACCTGCTGCTCGGGCTCGGCGACATCCTGCTGGAGACCTCCGGCATGTCCGCGACCACGAAGCTCGCCCCGAAGGCGTTCGCCAGCCAGACGATGGCGCTCTGGTTCCTCTCACTGGCCCTCGCCAACGGCATCCAGGCCCAGATCGTGAAGCTGTACGGCGAGGTCTCCAACCCCGCCTACTTCGGTGTCAATGGCGCTATCGCGGTGGTGGCCGGTGTGGCCGTCATCGCCGCCGCACCCTGGCTCAAGCGCACCATGCACCCCGTCCACTGAGGTACCCCCATGCACATCCAGACCGCGTTCCCGTACGAGACGACCCGCGAGGACCTCTATATCCCGCTCCCGGACGGCACCCAGCTGTACGCCCGGATCTGGCGGCCGGTCACGGACGAACCCGTCCCCGCGCTGCTGGAGTACCTGCCCTACCGGCTGAGCGACTGGACCGCGCCGCGCGACTGGCAGCGCCACCCCTGGTACGCGGGCCACGGCTACGCCTCGGTCCGGGTCGACGTGCGCGGGCACGGCAACAGCGAGGGCATGCCGGGCGACGAGTACGACGCGACGGAGCTCGCGGACGGGGTCGCCGTCATCCACTGGCTGGCCCAGCAGGAGTGGTGCTCCGGCCGGGTCGGCATGTTCGGCATCTCCTGGGGCGGATTCAACTCGCTCCAGATCGCCGCGCTCGCCCCCGAGCCCCTGAAGGCGATCGTCACGGTGTGCTCGGCCGACGACCGCTACGACAACGACGTCCACTACATGGGCGGATCGGTCCTCGCCGTGGACATGCACGCCTGGGCGGCGACCATGCTGGCCTTCGTCAGCCGGCCGCCCGACCCGGCGGACGTCGGCGGCGACTGGCGGGAGATGTGGCTGAACCGGCTCGAAGCCGTGGACCCCTTCATCCACACCTGGCTGGCCCATCAGACGCGCGACGACTACTGGAAGCACGGCAGCGTCTGCGAGGACTACTCCGCCATCACAGCGAACGTCCTCGCGGTCGGCGGCTGGCACGACCCGTACCGCGACACCGTGCTCCGGCTCGTCGAGCACCTGGACCCCGGGAAGGTCCGCGGGCTGATCGGTCCCTGGTCGCACCAGTACCCCGACCGCGGGCTCCCTCCGGGGCCCGGCATCGGCTTCCTCCAGGAGACGCTGCGCTGGTGGGACCAGCACCTGAAGGACAAGGACACCGGCGTCATGGCGGAGCCGCTGCTGCGGTCCTGGATCAGCGAGTCGCACCGGCCGGCCACGGTCTACGAGACGCTGCCCGGCCGCTGGGTCGGGGAGACCAGCTGGCCCTCGGAGAACGTCACGCCGGTCGCGTACGCCCTCCAGGGCGGGCCGCAGATCGTCGACTCGCCGCAGCAGACCGGGGTGGACGCCGGGCGGTTCTTCCCGTTCGGCAACGACGCCGATCTGCCGCCCGACCAGCGTGACGAGGACGCCAAGTCCGCGTGCTTCGAGTTCCCGGTCGAGGCCGCCCCGATCGAGATCCTGGGCCGCCCCCGGGTGAAGCTGCGCATCCGGATGGACGTACCGCGCGGCCAGGCGATCGCCCGGCTCTGCGACGTCGCCCCCGACGGCTCCTCCACCCTCGTCACCCGCGGCGTCCTCAACCTCGCCGCCCGCAACGGCCGGGACCGCACCGAGGACTGGCCCGTCGGCACCACCGAGGACGTGACGTTCGAGCTGAACGGCATCGGGCACACCTTCCCGCCCGGACACCGGATCAGGCTGGCGGTCTCCTCCTCGTACTGGCCGTGGATCTGGCCGCAGGCCGGCTCGAAGGGCTTCACCCTGGAGGCCGACGGCAGCCTCGTCGAGCTTCCGGTGCGCCGGCACACCGAGGACCCCTCGATCCGCTTCGAGGAGCCGGAGCAGTCGGAGCCGCTGGGCGTCGTCTTCCCCGTCACGCTCGACGAGCAGCGTCCCGAGCGGCTGGTGGTCCGCGATGTCGCCAAGGGCGAGTGGCGGATGGAGGTCGACCCCCGCTACGGCGGCACGCGCGTCTACCCGGACGGACTGGAGTTCACCGAGGACGCGGTGGAGACGTACACGATCCAGGAGAGCGACCCGCTCTCCGCGCGCACCCGTTCCGACTGGACGATCCGGCTGCACCGGCCGGAGATGGCCTGGGACGTGCTGGTCGAGACGCGCTCCGAGATCTCCGCCGACGCGGACGACTTCATCACCTCCAACGAGGTGGTCTGCAAGGACGGCGGCGAGGTCGTCTTCCACCGGACCTGGGAGAAGCGGATTCCGCGCACGTCGGGCTGAACTCCACCGCCGTATCCCCGTGTTCACGGGGATACGGCGGAACTTTCCGGGCATTGGGGATGATCGAGGCACTGCCGCTGGGGGATGTCCCCCACGTAACGTGTCCCCCAAGCGACCTGGAAAGCGAGGCAGCAACAGATGCCCGAGCAGAGCAGCCCGCTCGATGTGGCCGAGGGCGACCCCTTCGGCCCGCACAACCTTCCGTACGGTGTTTTCTCCACCCCCGACCGGCCCGGCGAGCGACGGGTCGGTGTCCGCATCGGCGGCCATGTGCTGGACGCCGGGGCGGCCGCGCACGCGCTGGGTTCGCCCTATGCGCAACTGCTGGCCCAGCCCGACCTGATGGCCCTGCTCGCGGCCGGCCGCACCGCCTGGAGCGACGTGCGCCGGGCGCTGACCGCCTGGGTGACGGTGCCGGCCCACCGCGCGGACATCGAACCGCTGCTGTACCCCGTCGACTCCGTGACGCTCCACCTGCCCTACCGGGTCGCGGACTACGTGGACTTCTACGCGAGCGAGCACCACGCCACCAACGTCGGCCGCATCTTCCGCCCGGACGGCGACGCGCTCACCCCCAACTGGAAGCACCTGCCGATCGGCTACCACGGCCGTGCGGGCACGGTCGTGGTCTCCGGTACGGACGTGGTGCGCCCGGCGGGGCAGCGCAAGGCCCCTGCCGACCCGGCGCCCGTCTTCGGCCCGTCCGTCAAGCTGGACATCGAGGCCGAGGTCGGATTCGTCGTCGGAGTCGGCTCGGAGCAGGGCCGCCCGGTGCCGCTCGCCGACTTCCGCGAGCACGTCTTCGGCCTGTCGCTCCTCAACGACTGGTCGGCGCGCGACATCCAGGCCTGGGAGTACGTCCCGCTGGGCCCCTTCCTCGGCAAGTCCTTCGCGACGTCCGTATCGGCGTGGGTGACACCGCTGGAGGCCCTGGACGCGGCCCGGACCGCACCCCCCGCACGCGACTTCCCGCTGCTGCCCTATCTCGACGACGCGGACGAGGAGGAGCCCGGCGGCTTCGACCTCCGGCTCTCCGTCGCGATCAACGGCCAGGTCGTCGCGGAGCCGCCGTTCTCCACGATGTACTGGACGGCGGCCCAGCAGCTGGCGCAGATGACGGTGAACGGCGCCTCGCTGCGCACCGGTGACCTGTACGGCTCCGGCACCATCAGCGGCGCCGAACCGGCCCAGCGCGGCTCCCTGCTCGAACTCACCTGGAACGGGCGCGATGCGCTCGAACTCCCGGAGGGCAAGCGCACGTTCCTGGAGGACGGCGACACGGTGACGCTGACGGCGTGGGCCCCCGGCCCCGACGGCACCCGGGTCGGTCTCGGCGAGGTGACCGGACGGATCGTGTCCGCGCCATGACCACACCGCCGCCCGGATCCACGCTGCCCGAGGAACTGCTGCTGCTCGCGCTGGACCCGCTGCGCGGCAAGCCGTACTGCCGCGGCCGTTCCCTGGAGTACGCGATGGCCGGGGCGGCCCTGGCGGAGCTGGAGCTCCAGGGACGGATCACCGCACAGCGCGACAGGATCCAGGTGGTCAACCCGCTGGAGCCGCCGGACCCGGTGCTCGCCGCGCTGATGCGGAGCCTGCCCGGACCGGGCAAGGGCCGCTCGGGCGTCCCGGCCGAGGGCTGGGTCCGGCGCGCCGGGCAGCCGGCCGGGGGCATGTATCTGGAGGCGGCGGTGCAGAGCGGGGTCCTGCTGCGGGAGACCCGGCGCTTCCTCGGCCTGGTGCCCCACCACCGCCACCCGGCGGGGCCGCAGAGCTACGCGGTCCACGTCCGGGAGCGGTTCGCGGCGGCCGAGCCGGCCGGGCTGCCGGACCACCGCAGCCGCGCGCCGGCCGCGCTCGTCTCGGCGGCCGGCCTCGACCCGCATGTGGCCGGGGGCGGCCGTCCGTCCCGTTCGGCGATGCGGTCACTGGTCCAGGAACGGTGGCCGGCCCATGCGGTGTACCGCAACGTCCGCCGGGACGCGCCGGATCGTTCCGGGAGGCGGGCGGGGCAGGCGGGGATGAGCTCCGGCAGCGACTCCTGAGGCGGCGGCGCCGGGCGGTGCGGGCGGGGGCGGGGGCAGGGGCGGGGCGGGGGCAGGGGCGGGGGCGGCGGTCAACGGCACGCGACTCGTTCACATGTTTGGGCAAGCCGGAGCCGGTTCCTTGCGGATACGCTGGAGCATTCCGCCAGACTCCGGCTCATGGGAGCACTGATGAGCGTCGAACCCGAGGGCCCCGAGCCGCGGTGGGCGGTCCCGCCCGTGGGCGGCTGGACCGCCGATGACCTGGACACACTCCCGAATCTGCCTCCGCACACGGAGCTGATCGACGGGAGCCTTGTTTTCGTGAGTCCGCAGACCCTGTTCCGTTCTCGGGCGGTCAGCTTCTTCGAGTGGCAGCTGCAGTCGCTGGCGCCGCCCGACCTGGAGGTCGTGCGTGAGTTCACGATCGACATCGACCGCTTCAACCGGCCCGAGCCCGATGTGATCGTCGTCGACGGCGAGATCATCCAGGACCCGGATCAGACCCGCTTCCCCGCCGCTTCCGTGAAGCTGGCCATCGAGGTCGTGTCGCCGGAGTCGCGGTCGCGTGACCGGGAGACCAAGCCGGTGAAGTACGCCCGGGTGAAGATCCCGCACTTCTGGCGGGTGGAGAACCACGACGGCCGAGCCGTGGTCTACGTCTTCGAGCTGGAGCCGGCCACCGGTGCCTATACCTCGACCGGGATCTTCCACGACCGGATGAAGGTGTCCGTCCCCTTCCCGGTCGATCTCGATCTCACGGCGATCACCCCGCGCCGCCGAGCGGCGGACCCGCAGTAGGTCCGCCGCCCGTCGCAGCCGGGGCTCACTCGTACTCCGGCGGCTCCTCGTCCCAGCCGAACTCCGGGTCGGCGGACGGAGCTGCGGACGGGGCCGTCACCCGGGCCGGGGCAGCGGGTGCCGGGGCCCGGGGCGCCTCCGAGGCCGCCTCCGCAGGGGTCACGGACGCCGCCGTATCGCCCGGGAGCCCCGCCAGGACCTCCAGCACGCCCTCCCCGTACGTCGCCAGCTTCTTCTCGCCCAGTCCGCTGATCCCACCCAGCTCGCCGAGCGACGACGGACGCAGGGTCGCGATCTCGCGCAGCGTCGCGTCGTGGAAGATCACATACGCGGGCAGGCCGAGCTCCTTGGCCTGGGCGCCGCGCCAGGCGCGCAGCGCCTCGAAGACCGGGAGGGCCTCCGCCGGGAGCTCGGCTGCGGCCGCCGAGGACTTCGCCTTCCGGTCGCCCTGCGACGACGAGGAGCGGGAAGCGGGCTTCGCGGCCTCCTTGCGGAGCAGCACCTCGCGCTCCCGGCCGAGCACGGTGCCGCTCTCCTCCGTCAGCACCAGCGTGCCGTACTCGCCCTCGACGGCGATCAGGCCCTGGGCCAGCAACTGCCGGACCACGCCGCGCCATTCCGCCTCGGCCAGCTCTTCTCCGATGCCGAACACCGAGAGCTGGTCGTGGTCGAACTGGATGACCTTCGCGGTCTTGCGGCCGAGCAGGATGTCGATGATCTGGCCGGCGCCGAACTTCTGTCCGCGCTCCCGCTTCAGCCGGACCACCGTGGACAGCAGCTTCTGGGAGACCACCGTGCCGTCCCAGGTCTCGGGCGGGGTCAGGCAGGTGTCGCAGTTGCCGCAGGAGGCCGCGGTGGGCTCCTGGCCGAAGTACGTGAGCAGCTGGGCCCGGCGGCACTGGACGGTCTCGCAGAGCGCCAGCATGGAGTCCAGGTGAGAGGCGGCACGGCGGCGGAACGCCTCGTCGCCCTCCCCGCCCTGGATGAGCTTGCGCTGCTGGACGACGTCCTGGAGTCCGTACGCCATCCAGGCCGTGGACGGGGCTCCGTCACGCCCGGCCCGGCCGGTCTCCTGGTAGTAGCCCTCGACGGACTTCGGCAGGTCCAGGTGGGCGACGAAGCGCACGTCCGGCTTGTCGATGCCCATGCCGAAGGCGATCGTCGCGACGACGACGAGGCCCTCCTCGCGCAGGAAGCGGGACTGGTGGGTCGCGCGGGTGCCGGCGTCCAGGCCCGCGTGGTACGGGACGGCCTCGATGCCGTTGCGGCAGAGGTACTCGGCGGTCTTCTCGGTGGAATTGCGCGAGAGGCAGTAGACGATGCCCGCGTCCCCGGTGTGCTCCTCCTTGAGGAAGGTGAGCAGCTGCTTCTTCGGGTCGGCCTTGGGCACGATGCGGTACTGGATGTTGGGCCGGTCGAAGCTGGCCACGAAGTGCTTGGCGTCGGGCATCCCGAGACGCTGGGTGATCTCGCGGTGCGTGGCACCGGTCGCCGTGGCCGTCAGGGCGATGCGCGGGACGTCGGGCCAGCGCTCGCCCAGCACGGACAGGGCCAGGTAGTCGGGCCGGAAGTCGTGGCCCCACTGGGCGACGCAGTGCGCCTCGTCGATCGCGAAGACGGAGATCTCGCCGCGGGAGAGCAGGCCGAGCGTGGAGTCCAGGCGCAGGCGCTCGGGCGCCAGGTACAGGAGGTCCAGCTCGCCGGCGAGGAACTGGGCCTCCATCGAGCGGCGCTCGTCGAAGTCCTGCGTGGAGTTGATGAACCCGGCCCGCACGCCGAGGGCCCGCAGCGCGTCCACCTGGTCCTGCATCAGGGCGATCAGCGGGGAGATGACGATGCCCGTGCCCCGTCTGACCAGGGACGGGATCTGGTAGCAGAGGGACTTTCCGCCTCCGGTGGGCATGAGGACGACGGCGTCACCGCCCGCCACCACGTGGTCGACGACCGATTCCTGCTCGCCGCGGAACGTCTCGTACCCGAAGACCCGGTGCAGCGTCTGCCGCGCATCGCTCTCGGTAACGCCCGTGGTCATGTCCGTCACGCCTGTCCCGCCCGTCATGCTCATCGCTCTGTTCCCCCGACGGCTGTCCCGTTCCTGTCCCTGCGCTCTCCCCTGCCACGATAGGCGCCGCCTACGACAAAGCCGGACGGGCTTGACTTCCAAGCCCGTCCGGCGCCGTCGAAGCGGTGGTGCGTCCGGCTACCTCACGAACACTCCGGCCTGGCTCGCCAGGTCCAGGAAGTACTGCGGGGCCAGGCCCAGCACCAGGGTGACCGCGACACCGACCGCGATCGTGGTCATCGTCAGCGGGGACGGGACGGCGACCGTGGGGCCGTCCGCCTTCGGCTCGCTGAAGAACATCAGCACGATGACCCGGATGTAGAAGAACGCGGCGATCGCCGAGGAGATCACACCGACGACGACGAGTCCGCCCGCACCGCCCTCGGCCGCGGCCTTGAACACCGCGAACTTCCCGGAGAAGCCCGAGGTGAGCGGGATACCGGCGAACGCCAGCAGGAACACCGCGAAGACCGCGGCGACCAGCGGGGAGCGCCGGCCGAGCCCGGCCCACTTCGACAGGTGCGTCGCCTCGCCGCCCGCGTCGCGCACCAGGGTGACGACGGCGAAGGCGCCGACGGTCACGAAGGAGTACGTGGCCAGGTAGAAGAGCACCGAGGAGATGCCCTGCGGGGTGGCCGCGATGACACCGGCGAGGATGAACCCGGCGTGCGCGATCGAGGAGTAGGCCAGCAGCCGCTTGATGTCGGTCTGGGTGATCGCGACGATGGCGCCGCCCACCATCGTGACGATGGCGATGCCCCACATGACCGGGCGCAGATCCCAGGTGAGGCCCGGCAGCACCACGTACAGCAGGCGCAGCAGCGCGCCGAAGGCGGCGACCTTCGTGGCCGCGGCCATGAAGCCGGTGACCGGGGTCGGGGCGCCCTGGTAGACGTCCGGGGTCCACATGTGGAACGGGACGGCGCCGACCTTGAAGAGCAGACCGGTCAGGATCATCGCGCCGCCGATGAGCAGCAGCGCGTCGTTGCCCATGGTGTCGGCGAGCGCAGGGTCGATCTGCTGGATGGAGCCGTCGACGACGGTGGCGATCTCGGCGTACGAGACGGAGCCCGCGTACCCGTAGAGCAGGGCGATCCCGAAGAGCAGGAACGCCGAGGAGAACGCGCCGAGCAGGAAGTACTTCACCGCGGCCTCCTGTGACATCAGCCGCTTGCGGCGGGCGACGGCACAGAGGAGGTAGAGCGGGAGCGAGAAGACTTCCAGCGCCACGAAGAGCGTCAGCAGGTCGTTGGCCGCCGGGAAGACCAGCATGCCCGCCACCGAGAAGAGGACGAGCGGGAAGACCTCGGTGGTGGTGAACCCGGCCTTGACTGCTGCCTTCTCGCTGTCGCTGCCGGGGACCGACGCGGCCTGCGCGGCGAACGAGTCGACCCGGCTGCCGTGCGACTCGGGGTCGAGCCGCCGCTCGGCGAAGGTGAAGACGGCGACCAGGGACGTCAGCAGGATGGTGCCCTGAAGGAACAGGGCGGGTCCGTCGACGGCGATGGCGCCCATCGCGGCGATGTGTGCCTTTGTCGTACCGTATCCGGCGGCCGCCAGGCCGATCACCGCGGCGAACGCGGCGACCAGGGCGACGACGGTCAGGAAGACCTGCGTGTAGTAGCGGGCCCGGCGCGGCACGAAGGCCTCGACGAGCACGCCCAGGACGGCGACTCCGATCACGATCAGGACCGGGGTCAGCTGGGTGTACTCGATGACCGGGGCCTTGAACTTCTCGTCCGGGGCGGCCGATGTCACCCCGCCCGCCATTGTCCACAGGCTGTGGACAGCTGTTGCGCTCACTTGGCGGCCTCCACCTCGGGCTGGGGGTCCTTCTTCTGTACGTCCGACATGGTGTGCTGCACCGCCGGGTTGACGATCTCCGTCAGCGGCTTCGGGTAGACACCCAGGAAGATCAGCAGAGCGATCAGCGGCACGACCACCACCAGCTCGCGGACCTTGAGGTCCGCCATGCCCTGGACCTCGGCCTTGACCGGTCCCGTCATCGTCCGCTGGTAGAGGACGAGGACGTAGATCGCGGCGAGCACGATGCCGGTGGTCGCGATGATGCCGACCGCCGGATACGCCGCGAACGCGCCGACCAGGACCAGGAACTCACTGACGAACGGGGCGAGCCCCGGCAGCGACAGCGTGGCCAGGCCGCCGATCAGGAACGTGCCGGCCAGGACGGGCGCCACCTTCTGCACTCCGCCGTAGTCCGCGATGAGCCGCGAACCGCGCCGGGTGATCAGGAAGCCCGCCACCAGCATCAGCGCGGCGGTCGAGATGCCGTGGTTGACCATGTAGAGCGTCGCGCCCGACTGGCCCTGACTGGTCATCGCGAAGATGCCCAGGATGATGAAGCCGAAGTGCGAGATCGACGCGTAGGCGATCAGCCGCTTGATGTCGCGCTGGCCGACGGCGAGCAGCGCACCGTAGATGATGCTGATCAGCGCCAGGACCAGGACCACCGGGGTGGCCCACTTGCTGGCCTCCGGGAAGAGCTGGAGGCAGAAGCGCAGCATCGCGAAGGTGCCGACCTTGTCGACGACCGCGGTGATCAGCACG
This sequence comes from Streptomyces sp. NPDC002809, assembly GCF_040295435.1. NCBI lineage: Bacteria > Bacillati > Actinomycetota > Actinomycetes > Kitasatosporales > Streptomycetaceae > Streptomyces > Streptomyces sp. NPDC002809. The sequence goes on along the minus strand of NZ_JBEOVJ010000011.1, from coordinate 121,870 downwards.
GCGACCGGGGTGGTCGCCTCGCCCATGGCGTTGGGCAGCCAGGTGTGCAGCGGCCACAGCGGGGCCTTCACCGCGAAGGCGAAGAAGAACCCGAGGAAGAGCCACCGCTCGGTGCTCGTCGCCATGGAGAGCGAGCCGTCGGCGCGGGCCTCGGCGATCTCGGAGAGCGAGAACGTCCCCGTGACCACGTAGAGCCCGATCACCGCGGCCAGCATGATGAGGCCGCCGACCAGGTTGTAGAGGAGGAACTTGACTGCCGCGTACGAGCGTTGCGCGGCGGCGTTCTCGTCGCTGCCGGCGTGGGCCCGGTCCCCGAAGCCGCCGATGAGGAAGTACATCGGGATGAGCATGGCTTCGAAGAGGATGTAGAAGAGGAAGACGTCGGTGGCCACGAAGGAGAGGACCACCATCGCTTCGACCATCAGGATCAGGGCGAAGAATCCCTGAGTGGGGCGCCAGCGCGAGGAGTTCGTCTCCAGGGGGTCGGCGTCGTGCCAGCCGGCCAGGATGACGAAGGGGATCAGCAGGGCGGTGAGCGCCATGAGCGCCAGCCCGATGCCGTCCACCCCCAGCTCGTACCGCACGCCGAAGTCCTTGATCCAGGCGTGCGATTCGGTGAGCTGGTAGCGGCTGCCGCCCGGCTCGAACCGGACGAGCGCGATGCCCGCCAGGACGAGTGTGCCCAGCGAGAAGGCGAGCGCCAGCCACTTGGCGGCGGTGCGCCGGGCTGCCGGGACGGCGGCGGTGGCGACCGCGCCGATCGCGGGGAGCGCCGCCGTCGCTGTCAGGAGGGGAAAGGACATGTGATCAGACCGCCCTCATCAGCAGGGTCGCGGCGATGACGACCGCCGTACCGCCGAACATCGAGACCGCGTAGGAGCGGGCGTAGCCGTTCTGCAGCTTGCGCAGCCGGCCGGAGAGCCCGCCCATGGAGGCGGCCGTGCCGTTGACGACGCCGTCGACCAGGGAGTGGTCGACGTAGACCAGGGATCGGGTGAGGTGCTCGCCGCCGCGGACCAGGACCACGTGGTTGAAGTCGTCCTGGAGCAGATCGCGGCGGGCCGCCCGGGTGAGCAGCGAGCCGCGCGGGGCGACCGCGGGCACCGGCTTGCGTCCGTACATCGCCCAGGCGATGGCGACGCCGATGACGAGCACCACCATGGTGGCGGCGGTGACGGTGGTCGCGCCGACCGGGGAGTCCCCGTGCTCGTGACCGGTGACGGGCTCCAGCCAGTGCAGGAAGCGGTCGCCGATGGAGAAGAAGCCTCCGGCGAAGACCGAACCGAACGCCAGGACGATCATGGGGACGGTCATGGACTTCGGGGACTCGTGCGGATGCGGCTCGTGGCCCTCCGCGTCCGGGACCCAGCGCTTCTCGCCGAAGAACGTCAGCAGCATCACGCGCGTCATGTAGAACGCGGTGATCGCGGCGCCCAGCAGGGTCACCGCTCCGAGGATCCAGCCCTCGGTGCCGCCCTTGGCGAAGGCCGCCTCGATGATCTTGTCCTTGGAGAAGAAGCCGGACAGACCGGGGAAGCCGATGATCGCGAGGTAGCCGAGCCCGAAGGTGACGAAGGTGACCGGCATGTACTTCCGCAGTCCGCCGAACCTCCTCATGTCGACCTCGTCGTTCATGCCGTGCATGACCGAACCGGCGCCGAGGAAGAGCCCGGCCTTGAAGAAGCCGTGCGTCACCAGGTGCATGATCGCGAAGACGTAGCCGATCGGTCCTAGCCCGGCGGCCAGGATCATGTAGCCGATCTGCGACATCGTCGACCCGGCGAGGGCCTTCTTGATGTCGTCCTTCGCGCAACCGACGATCGCACCGAAGATCAGCGTGACCGCTCCGACGATCACGACGACCAGCTGTGCGTCCGGCGCCTCGTTGAAGATCGCGCCGGACCGGACGATGAGGTAGACGCCCGCGGTGACCATGGTGGCGGCGTGGATGAGGGCCGAGACCGGGGTCGGGCCCTCCATCGCGTCACCGAGCCAGGACTGCAGCGGCACCTGGGCGGACTTGCCGCAGGCCGCGAGCAACAGCATCAGGCCGATCGCCGTCAGCTTGCCCTCGCTCGCCTGACCGGCTTCGGCCGCGTCCAGGACGGGGGCGAAGGCGAACGTGCCGAAGGTGGTGAACATCAGCATGATCGCGATCGACAGGCCCATGTCGCCGACGCGGTTGACCAGGAAGGCCTTCTTCGCGGCGGTCGCCGCGCTGGGCTTGTGCTGCCAGAAGCCGATGAGCAGGTACGACGCCAGACCGACGCCCTCCCACCCGACGTACAGCAGCAGGTAGTTGTCGGCGATGACCAGGATCAGCATCGCCGCGACGAACAGGTTCAGATAGCCGAAGAAGCGACGCCGGCGCTCGTCGTGCTCCATGTAGCCGATCGAGTAGATGTGGATCAGGGTGCCCACACTCGTGATCAGCAGGACGAAGGTCATCGACAGCTGGTCGAGCTGGAAGGCCACATCGGCCTGGAAGCCCTCGACGGGAATCCAGCTGAACAGCTTCTGGTGCAGGGCGCGGTCGTCCGCGCTCTTGCCCAGCATGTCGATGAAGAGCACGACTGCGACGACGAAGGAGACGCCGGCGAGCGCGGTGCCGAGCCAGTGGCCCACGCGGTCGAGGCGTCGGCCGCCGCAGAGCAGCACCGCCGCTCCGAGCAGGGGCGCCGCTACGAGCAGCGCGATCAGATTCTCTGCGTTCATTGGGTCCAGCGCCCCTTACAGCTTCATCAGGCTGGCGTCGTCGACCGAGGCCGAGTGGCGGGAACGGAACAGCGACACGATGATCGCGAGCCCGACCACGACCTCCGCGGCGGCGACGACCATCGTGAAGAAGGCGATGATCTGGCCGTCGAGATTGCCGTGCATCCGGGAGAAGGTCACGAACGCGAGGTTGCAGGCGTTGAGCATCAGCTCCACGCACATGAACACCACGATCGCGTTCCGCCTGATCAGCACCCCGGCCGCGCCGATGGTGAACAGCAGAGCGGCGAGATAGAGGTAGTTGACCGGATTCACTTGGCGACCTCCTCTTCTTCTGCGGCATCCCGGCCGAGCCGCTCACCGGAGCGCTGCTCCAGTGCCTTGAGGCCGGCCAGCGACTCGTGGGACACATCGCGCATCTGGCCGCGCTTGCGCAGCGTCTGCATGACGGTGAGTTCGGACGGTGTGCCGTCCGGGAGCAGTCCGGCGATGTCCACGGCGTTGTGCCGGGCGTAGACGCCGGGTGCGGGCAGCGGCGGCAGGTGGTTGCTGCGCACGCGGTCCTCGGACATCTCCCGCTGGGTCCTGGCCCGTTCGGTGCGCTCGCGGTGCGTGAGCACCATCGCGCCGACCGTCGCGGTGATCAGCAGCGCGCCGGTGATCTCGAAGGCGAAGACGTACTTGGTGAAGATGAGGCTGGCGAGCCCCTCCACGTTTCCGCCGTGCTCCGCGTTGGCCGTGCCGAGTCCGTTGAAGCTGTTCAGCGAGGCGTTGCCGATACCGGCGATCAGGAGGACACCGAAGCCGAGCCCGCAGCCGGCGGCCAGCCAGCGCTGGCCCTTGAGCGTCTCCTTCAGCGAGTCCGCCGCCGTGACACCGACGAGCATGACCACGAAGAGGAACAGCATCATGATCGCGCCCGTGTAGACGACGATCTGTACGACGCCGAGGAAGTAGGCGCCGTTGGCGAGGTAGAACACCGCGAGGACGATCATGGTCCCGGCGAGGCTCAGCGCACTGTGCACGGCCTTCTTCATCAGTACGGTGGACAGGGCGCCGATCACGGCGACCGTGCCCAGCACCCAGAACTGGAAGGCCTCACCGGTCGAGGTCTGGGAGGCCGCTGCGGCCAGGCCGGTCATGCGTCCACCTCCTGTGCCGCGCCGTTGCTCTCGCTGCCCCCGTCGTCCGGCTTCTCGCCCTTGGAGACGGCGAGCTGGCGTTCGGTACCGGGGGCGGCCTCGGTCACCAGGCCCCGGTAGTAGTCCTGTTCGTCCATGCCGGGGAAGATCGCGTGCGGGCTGTCGACCATGCCTTCCTCCAGGCCCGCGAGCAGCTCGTCCTTGGTGTAGATGAGGCTCTCGCGGGTGGTGTTGGCGAGCTCGAACTCGTTGGTCATCGTCAGCGCCCGGGTCGGGCAGGCCTCGATGCACAGTCCGCAGAGAATGCAGCGCGCGTAGTTGATCTGGTAGACGCGGCCGTAGCGCTCCCCCGGGGAGTAGCGCTCCTCGTCGGTGTTGTCCGCGCCCTCGACGTAGATCGCGTCCGCCGGACAGGCCCAGGCGCACAGCTCGCAGCCGACGCACTTCTCCAGGCCGTCCGGGTGGCGGTTGAGCTGGTGCCGGCCGTGGAAGCGCGGCGCCGTCACCTTCGGCGTCTCCGGATACTGCTCGGTCAGCCGCTTCTTGAACATGGCCTTGAAGGTCACGCCGAAGCCGGCCACGGGATTCTGGAACTTCTCTTCCGGAGAATCCGAGGACCGCGAAGATCCCGAAGATCCCGAGGACCCGGAAGCCTGCGCGGACTTCGCCGGCCTCTTGGACCCCGGCGACTCAGACAGTTCAGACACCGTCGGCCTCCTTTCCGTCACTCGGATTTCCGTCACTCTGAGTATCCATGCCGCCACTGACAACGAGCTCCCGCTCGCGGCTCGGCCTGCGCCGCGGCACGGGCGGCAGGGTCTGTCCGGGCAGCGGCGGCACCGGGAATCCGCCCGCCATCGGGTCGAACGCAGGCTCCGGTTCCGCGTGGGCCGCGGCTTCCCGGCCCTTCTTGTCGCGGAAGATGTCGACCACGAAGGAGATCAGCAGGACCGCGATCACGGCCCCGGCCACGTAGAGCAGGATCTTCGAGAAGTCGTAGCCCTCGTTGCGCAGCGCCCGCACCGTCGCGACCATCATCAGCCAGACCACGGAGACCGGGATCAGGACCTTCCAGCCCAGCTTCATCAGCTGGTCGTAGCGGACGCGGGGCAGCGTGCCGCGCAGCCAGATGAAGAAGAACAGCAGCAGCTGGACCTTGAGGACGAACCAGAGCATCGGCCACCAGCCGTGGTTCGCGCCCTCCCAGAAGGTGCTGATCGGCCACGGGGCCCGCCAGCCGCCCAGGAACAGGGTCGTGGAGACCGCGGAGACGGTCACCATGTTGACGTACTCAGCGAGCATGAACATCGCGAACTTGATCGACGAGTACTCGGTGTTGAAGCCGCCGACCAGGTCGCCCTCGGACTCCGGCATGTCGAACGGGGCGCGGTTCGTCTCACCGACCATCGTGACGATGTAGATGATGAAGGAGACCGGCAGCAGGATGATGAACCAGCGGTCCTCCTGGGCCTCCACGATCTTCGAGGTCGACATCGACCCGGAGTAGAGGAAGACCGAGGCGAACGCGGCGCCCATCGCGATCTCGTAGGAGATCATCTGCGCGCAGGAGCGGAGACCGCCGAGCAGCGGGTACGTCGAGCCGGAGGACCAGCCGGCGAGCACGATGCCGTAGATCCCGACCGAGGCGACCGCGAGGACGTAGAGCATCGCGATCGGCAGGTCGGTGAGCTGCATCGCCGTACGGTGCCCGAAGATCGAGACCTCGTTGCCGGACGGTCCGAACGGGATGACCGCGATCGCCATGAACGCCGGGATCGCCGCGATGATCGGGGCGAGGACGTAGACGACCTTGTCCGCCCGCTTGACGATGACGTCTTCCTTCAGCATCAGCTTGATGCCGTCGGCGAGCGACTGGAGCATGCCCCAGGGGCCGTGCCGGTTGGGGCCGATGCGCAGCTGCATCCAGGCGACGACCTTGCGCTCCCACACGATGGAGAAGAGCACGGTCACCATCAGGAACGCGAAGCAGAAGACCGCCTTGATGACGACGAGCCACCAGGGGTCGGTGCCGAACATCGAGAGGTCCTCGGCGGCGAGCACGGCGCCGTGCGGACCCGCGGCCAGTTGAGCGAAGGCACTCACGCCCCCACCTCCGGTGTGACGTCGGGAATGCCGGGTGCGGCGGGGCCGATCCGGACCGGGCCGCCGGGCTGGGCACCGGTGTCGGCCGGGACACCCCGCCCGACGGAGTTCAGCGGCACCCAGACCACCCGGTCCGGCATCTCGGTGACCCGGAGCGGCAGTTGCACGCTGCCCGCCGGGCCGGACACGGCCAGCAGATCGCCGTCCTTGACGCCCGTCTCGGCCGCGGTGGCGGCGGAGAGCCGGGCGACCGCGGCGTGCCGGGTCCCGGCCAGCGCCTCGTCGCCCTCCTGGAGCCGGCCGAGGTCGAGCAGCATCCGGTGGCCCGCGAGGATCGCCTCGCCGTCGCCGGGCCGGGGCAGCGGCCGCGCCGAGGTGCGCGGGTCGTCCGCGTGTGCGCCCTGCCAGCCGCCGAGCCGGTCCAGCTCGCGGCGCACGGACTTCAGGTCCGGCAGCGCGAAGTGGACATCGAGGGCGTCGGCCAGCATGTGCAGCACCCGGGCGTCGCCCGGGGCCAGGCTGCGGGTCATCTGCTCGGGCTTCAGCGCGGCCTCGAACATCCGCGCCCTGCCCTCCCAGTTGAGGAAGGTGCCGGACTTCTCGGCGACCGCGGCCACCGGGAACACCACGTCGGCGCGGTCGGTGACCTCGCTCGGCCGGAGCTCCAGCGAGACCAGGAAGCCCACCTGGTCCAGGGCCTCCAGGGCCCGGGCGGGATCGGGCAGGTCGCCCGTCCCGACACCGGCGACGAGCAGCGCGCCCAGTTCGCCGGTGGCCGCGGCCTCGACGATCTGACCGGTGTCGCGGCCGAAGCGCGACGGGAGTTCGGCGACGCCCCACACGGCCGCCACCTCGTCCCGGGCCCGCGGGTCCGTGGCCGGGCGCCCGCCGGGCAGCAGCGACGGGAGCGCGCCCGCCTCCACCGCACCGCGCTCGCCGGCCCGGCGCGGAATCCACACCAGGGTGGCTCCGGTGGCGGTCGCCGCCCGTACCGCGGCGGTCAGCCCGCCCGGCACTCCGGCCAGCCGCTCACCCACCACGATCAGGGCGCCCGCACCGCGCAGCGCCTCGGCCGCGACGGCGCCCTCGCCATCGAGGCCGACACCGCCCGCGATCGCGTCCAGCCATTCCGTCTCGGTGCCGGGGGCTGCGGGCAGCAGCGTGCCGCCCGCCTTCGTGAGGCCGCGGGTGGCGTGCGAGGCGACGGCGAAGGTGCGCTGGCCGTGCTTGCGGTTCGCCTTGCGCAGCCGCAGGAAGACGCCGGGCGCCTCCTCCTCGGACTCGAACCCGACCAGCAGCACGGCCGGGGCCTTCTCCAGCGAGGTGTACGTGACACCGCTGCCGTCCAGGTCTCGGCCGCGTCCTGCGACGCGGGCGGCCAGGAAGTCGGCCTCCTCGTCGCTGTGCACCCGGGCCCGGAAGTCGATGTCGTTGGTGTCCAGGGCGATGCGGGCGAACTTGCTGTACGCGTACGCGTCCTCGACGGTCAGCCGGCCGCCCGTGAGGACACCGGTCCTGCCGCGTGCGGCGGAGAGCCCGGCGGCCGCGACGGCCAGCGCCTCGGGCCAGCTCGCCGGCTCCAGCTCACCGGACTCGCCCCGCACCAGCGGGGTGGTGAGCCGGTCGCGCTGCTGCGCGTAGCGGAAGCCGAACCGGCCCTTGTCGCAGAGCCACTCCTCGTTGACCTCGGGGTCGTTGGAGGCGAGGCGCCGCATGACCTTGCCGCGCCGGTGGTCGGTGCGGGTGGCGCAGCCGCCCGCGCAGTGCTCGCACACCGAAGGCGTCGACACGAGGTCGAAGGGGCGGGAGCGGAACCGGTACGCCGCCGAGGTCAGCGCGCCGACGGGGCAGATCTGGATGGTGTTGCCGGAGAAGTACGACTCGAACGGGTCGCCCTCGCCGGTGCCGACCTGCTGGAGCGCGCCGCGCTCGATCAGCTCGATCATCGGGTCGCCCGCCACCTGGTTGGAGAACCGGGTGCAGCGTGCGCAGAGCACGCACCGCTCGCGGTCCAGCAGCACCTGGGTGGAGATCGGGACGGGCTTCTCGTACGTCCGCTTCTTCCCGTCGAAGCGGGAGGTCGCGTCGCCGTGCGACATCGCCTGGTTCTGCAGCGGGCACTCGCCGCCCTTGTCGCAGACCGGACAGTCCAGCGGGTGGTTGATGAGCAGCAGCTCCATCACGCCGCGCTGCGCCTTGTCGGCGACCGGCGAGGTGATCTGCGACTTGACGACCATGCCGTCGGTGCAGGTGATGGTGCAGGACGCCATCGGCTTGCGCTGGCCCTCGACCTCGACGATGCACTGGCGGCAGGCGCCGGCCGGGTCGAGGAGCGGGTGGTCGCAGAAGCGCGGGATCTCGATGCCGAGGAGTTCGGCGGCCCGGATGACCAGGGTGCCCTTGGGCACGCTGATCGAGATGCCGTCGATGGTCAGCGTGACCAGGTCCTCGGGCGGGAGCGCCGCCTCGCCGCCCCCGGAGGGCGCACTCGTGGTGACTGTCATGCGTTCACCCCCTGGGATGCGTTCTTGTCGTCGGCCCAGACGGTCGACCTGGCGGGATCGAAGGGGCAGCCCCTGCCGGTGATGTGCTGCTCGTACTCCTCGCGGAAGTACTTCAGCGAGGAGAAGATCGGCGAGGCGGCGCCGTCGCCGAGCGCGCAGAACGACTTGCCGTTGATGTTGTCGGCGATGTCGTTCAGCTTGTCGAGGTCGGACATCTGCCCCTTGCCGGCTTCGATGTCGCGGAGCAACTGGACGAGCCAGTACGTGCCTTCACGGCATGGCGTGCACTTGCCGCAGGACTCGTGGGCGTAGAACTCGGTCCAGCGGGTGACGGCCCTGACCACACAGGTGGTCTCGTCGAAGCACTGGAGCGCCTTGGTGCCGAGCATGGATCCGGCGGCGCCGACGCCCTCGTAGTCGAGGGGCACGTCGAGGTGCTCCTCGGTGAACATGGGGGTGGAGGAGCCGCCCGGGGTCCAGAACTTGAGCCGGTGGCCGGGGCGCATGCCGCCGCTCATGTCGAGGAGCTGGCGCAGCGTGATGCCGAGCGGGGCCTCGTACTGGCCGGGTCCGGAGACATGGCCGCTGAGCGAGTACAGCGTGAAGCCCGGGGACTTCTCGCTGCCCATGGACTTGAACCAGTCCTTGCCCTTGTTCAGGATCGAGGGAACCGAGGCGATGGACTCGACGTTGTTCACCACAGTGGGGCAGGCGTACAGGCCGGCGACCGCGGGGAAGGGCGGGCGCAGCCGGGGCTGGCCGCGGCGTCCTTCGAGCGAGTCGAGCAGTGCGGTCTCCTCACCGCAGATGTACGCACCGGCGCCCGCGTGCACGGTGAGTTCCAGATCGAGTCCGGAGCCCATGATGTTCGTACCGAGATAGCCCGCCTCGTACGCCTCGCGCACGGCCTCGTGCAACCGCCGCAGTACGGGGACGACTTCGCCGCGCAGGTAGATGAAGGCGTGCGAGGAGCGGATCGCGTAGCAGGCGATCACGATGCCTTCGATCAGGCTGTGCGGGTTGGCGAAGAGGAGCGGGATGTCCTTGCAGGTCCCGGGCTCCGACTCGTCGGCGTTGACCACCAGGTAGTGCGGCTTTCCGTCGCCCTGGGGGATGAACTGCCACTTCATCCCGGTGGGGAAGCCGGCGCCGCCGCGGCCGCGCAGACCGGAGTCCTTGACGTACGCGATGAGGTCGTCCGGAGACATGGCCAGCGCCTTGCGCAGCCCCTCGTACCCCTCGTGGCGGCGGTAGGTGTCCAGGGTCCAGGATTCCGGCTGGTCCCAGAAGGCGGACAGGACCGGCGCGAGAAGCTTCTCGGGACTGGTCCCGTTCTTGTCGATTTCGGCGGCCAACGTCATCACTCCCCCTCCTCGGCGGCGGGACCGGCCGGATGGTCCGGGTCGGAGGCCGAGGTCTGCTGTGGCGCGTCATGGGAGCTGAGGTGCTCGGCACCCTTCTGCGGTTCGTCGCGCGGGGCCTCGCCTCGCGGTCCCACCACGCGGGGCTGCGGTGCGGCCTCGCCCTTGGCCAGCTTCAGACCGATGAGCGAGGCGGGGCCCGCGCCGCCGGACGCCTCGACGGCACCGGGGCGCTCGTCGGGGAAACCGGCGAGGATCCGGGCGGTCTCCTTGTACGAGCACAGCGGGGCGCCGCGGGTCGGCTCGACGGTGCGGCCGGCGATCAGGTCGTCGACGAGCCGCGTCGCGCTCTCGGGCGTCTGGTTGTCGAAGAACTCCCAGTTGACCATCACGACGGGCGCGAAGTCGCAGGCCGCGTTGCACTCGATGTGTTCGAGGGTGACCTTGCCGTCCTCGGTCGTCTCGTCGTTGCCGACGCCGAGGTGCTCCTTGAGACGGTCGAAGATGGCGTCGCCGCCCATCACCGCGCAGAGCGTGTTGGTGCAGACGCCGACCTGGTAGTCGCCGCTGGGCCTCCGCCGGTACATCGTGTAGAAGGTGGCGACCGCGGTGACCTCGGCGGTGGTGAGGCCGAGCACCTCGGCGCAGAACGCCATGCCCGTACGCGAGACGTACCCTTCCTCCGACTGCACGAGGTGCAGCAGCGGCAGCAGCGCGGAGCGGCTGCCGGGGTAGCGGGCGATCACCTCCTTCGCATCCGCTTCGAGCCTGGCGCGCACCTCGGCCGGGTAGGCGGGTGCGGGGAGCTGCGGCATCCCCAGACTGACTTCGCTGCGTGCTTCGGTCACCGGTCGACGCCTCCCATCACGGGGTCGATGGATGCGACGGCGACGATGACGTCGGCGACCTGGCCGCCCTCGCACATCGCTGCCATGGCCTGGAGGTTGGTGAAGGACGGGTCGCGGAAGTGGACCCGGTAGGGGCGGGTGCCGCCGTCCGAGACGACGTGCACGCCGAGTTCGCCCTTGGGCGACTCGACGGCGGTGTACGCCTGCCCTGCCGGGACCCGGAAGCCCTCGGTCACCAGCTTGAAGTGGTGGATCAGGGCCTCCATGGAGGTGCCCATGATCTTCTTGATGTGGTCGAGCGAGTTGCCGAGTCCGTCCGGTCCGAGCGCGAGCTGCGCGGGCCAGGCGATCTTCTTGTCGGCGACCATGACCGGGCCCGGCGCGAGCCGGTCGATGCACTGCTCGACGATGCGCAGCGACTGGCGCATCTCCTCCAGACGGATGAGGAAGCGTCCGTAGGAGTCGCAGCTGTCCGCCGTGGGGACGTCGAACTCGTAGTTCTCGTACCCGCAGTAGGGATCGGTCTTGCGCAGGTCGTGCGGGAGTCCGGCTGAGCGCAGGACCGGGCCGGTGGCGCCGAGCGCCATGCAGCCGGTGAGGTCGAGGTAGCCGACGTCCTGCATACGAGCCTTGAAGATGGGGTTGCCGGTGGCGAGCTTGTCGTACTCAGGCAGGTTCTTCTTCATGGTCTTCACGAACTCGCGCAGCTGGTCGACCGCGCCCGGGGGCAGGTCCTGGGCGAGTCCGCCGGGGCGGACGAACGCGTGGTTCATCCGCAGGCCGGTGATCAGCTCGAAGAGATCGAGAACCAGTTCACGATCGCGGAAGCCGTAGATCATGATCGTCGTGGCGCCGAGCTCCATGCCGCCGGTGGCGATGCACACCAGGTGCGAGGAGATCCGGTTGAGTTCCATCAGGAGCACGCGCAGGACGGTGGCCCGGTCGGGGATCTGGTCCTCGATGCCGAGGAGCTTCTCCACCCCCAGGCAGTACGCCGTCTCGTTGAAGAACGGCGTCAGGTAGTCCATTCGCGTGACGAAGGTGGTGCCCTGCGTCCAGTTCCGGAATTCGAGGTTCTTCTCGATGCCGGTGTGGAGGTAGCCGATGCCGCAGCGGGCCTCGGTGACGGTCTCGCCGTCGATCTCCAGGATCAGCCGGAGCACTCCGTGCGTGGACGGGTGCTGGGGACCCATGTTGACGATGATGCGCTCGTCGTCGGACTTGGCCGCCGACTCGACGACCTCGTCCCAGTCGCCGCCGGTGACTGTATATACAGTCCCCTCGGTCGTGGCCCTGGGCGTTGCATGGGGAGTGGTCATCAGGAGTACGACCTCCGCTGGTCCGGAGCCGGGATCTGGGCGCCCTTGTACTCGACGGCGATGCCGCCGAGCGGGTAGTCCTTGCGCTGAGGGAAGCCCTGCCAGTCGTCCGGCATCATGATCCGGGTGAGGGCGGGATGCCCGTCGAAGACGAGCCCGAAGAAGTCGTAGGTCTCGCGCTCGTGCCAGTCGTTGGTCGGGTAGACCGCGACGAGGGACGGAACGTGCCGGTCGTCGTCCGGTGCGGAGACCTCCAGCCGGATGAGCCGGCCGTGGGTGATCGAGCGCAGGTGGTAGACGGCGTGCAGCTCGCGTCCCTTGTCACCGGGGAAGTGGACGCCGCTCACCCCCGTACAGAGCTCGAAACGCAGGGCCGGGTCGTCGCGCAGGGTCCGGGCCACGGTGGGCAGGTGCTCGCGGGCGATGTGGAAGGTGAGCTCGTCGCGGTCGACGACCGTCTTCTCGATGGCGTTCCCGGGAAGCAGTCCCTGTTCCTCCAGGGCCCCTTCGAGCTCGTCGGCGACCTCGTCGAACCAGCCGCCGTAGGGGCGCGCGGTGGCGCCCGGCAGGGCGACGGTGCGGACGAGGCCGCCGTAGCCGGAGGTGTCGCCGCCGTTTTCGGCGCCGAACATGCCCTTGCGTACGCCGATGACCTCGCCGTGCTCGTCGCGCGGGGCGGGGACTGCGGAGCCGTTCTGCTCGTCGCTCATCGCAGCAGCCCCTTCATCTCGATCAGGGGCAGTGCCTTGAGCGCCGCTTCCTCCGCCTCACGGGCGGCCTCCTCCGCGTTGACCCCGAGCTTGGAGCCCTGGATCTTCTGGTGGAGCTTGAGGATCGCGTCGATCAGCATCTCGGGCCGCGGCGGGCAGCCCGGCAAATAGATATCAACCGGGACAATATGATCAACACCCTGAACAATGGCGTAATTATTGAACATTCCGCCCGACGACGCGCAAACCCCCATGGAGATGACCCACTTGGGGTTCGGCATCTGGTCATAGACCTGCCGCAGGACGGGCGCCATCTTCTGGCTGACCCGCCCCGCCACGATCATCAGGTCCGCCTGCCGCGGCGATCCGCGGAAGACCTCCATGCCGAACCGGGCCAGGTCGTAGCGACCGGCCCCGGTCGTCATCATCTCGATGGCGCAGCAGGCGAGGCCGAAGGTGGCCGGGAAGACGGAGGACTTCCGTACCCAGCCGGCGGCCTGCTCGACAGTGGTCAGCACGAAGCCGCTGGGCAGCTTCTCTTCGAGTCCCATGTGTGCCCCTCAGCCCCTCAGTCCCATTCCAGGCCGCCGCGGCGCCACACGTATGCGTAGGCGACGAAGACGGTGAGCACGAAGAGCAGCATCTCGACGAGCCCGAAGATCCCGAGGGCGTCGAAGGTGACCGCCCAGGGATAGAGGAAGACGATCTCGATGTCGAAGACGATGAAGAGCATCGCCGTCAGGTAGTACTTGATGGGAAAACGGCCACCTCCGGCTGGAGTCGGGGTGGGTTCGATACCGCACTCGTACGCTTCGAGCTTCGCCCGGTTGTAGCGCTTGGGGCCGATAAGCGTGGCGCTGACCACGGAGAAGATCGCAAACCCCGCCCCGAGGGCGCCGAGCACGAGGATGGGCGCGTAGGCATTCACGCTCCTCGCTCCTTCCAGTCGTCCTTGACCGTTGGACCGCATCGGGCGACCTGGCTCGCCACCTCACCAAGATCGTGCACATGTGAGGCAGTTCACAAGCCCGACTGCCCCGCATCCTATGCCTGCCGTCCTGTGATCTGCGACACGGGGTACGACAACGTCTTTGTGATCTCCACCACCTGACGAACGATCATGAAGTCGGATGAGCGGTGATCTTCGTACACGAAGCGGCCGAGTGATCACGAGACGTGACATCTGCCGCCGTTACCGCTGGTCAAAGACGTGTCGCTCTATCAAGACGCAGCGTCGGTCGCCAAATTGGCGATGGACGCGATCGGGTGATAAAGGGATCTGCCCCACTCTGGGATCGAGCCGGGGTCACTCGCACGGGATCCACCAGGAACGAAGTGGACGCATCTCGACATCCACCCCCTATCGGGTGAATGGGGCACCGTGCGCCACCAGTTCCCCGTCGGCGGGACGCCCTCGACGCCGGGCCCTCGTATGCCCGTCACGTCGGGAGCACGCTGTGACCTGCGTCACTCGACGAAGGGCGCCACACAAGCGGGCTTGGCCAACCGTGTGAACGGATGGTAAGTGACGGGCAATTCGGGCGTATTGCCGAAAACCCGTGATCACAGCCGTGATCGAGCATGCCCGATTTGCCCGTTACGGCGTCAATAAGGGCTCTCAGGAAGCGGATTCACAGGTTCCGGACGTAACTGTGTCGCAACACACGTTTCTTGATGGGACCCCTGAGGCCCTGATAGCGCTAGTACCCATGTCCCACACCGCTCTCATACCCAGCCACCGGAAGCCCCGCCGAAACGCCTCGAAGACGGCGCTGCGGGCCGGAGTTGCCGGTGGCGTCCTCAGCACCATCGCGGTCGCAGGCGCTGCCGGTCCGGCCCAGGCCGAGCCGGTGACCCAGACCATCGAGATGCCCACCATCACGGCCGGGCTCTCCACCGCCGTCGCGGCGTCCGCCGAGGCCACGCAGCAGGTCGCCCTCGACCTGGAGACGCAGGCCCACGAGGAGGCCGCGGCCACGACCGCCGCCAAGGCCGCCAAGAAGGCCAAGGCCGAGGCCGTCCGCAAGGCCGAGGCCAAGAAGAAGGCCGAAGCCGCCGCGGAGGCCAAGGCGAAGGAGGAGGCCGCCGAGCGCGCCTCCCGCTCCGCCGCGCGCACGACGCTGAGCGCCTCCACCGGCTCTTCCTCCTCGGCGTCCGCCACGACGTCGGCCGCCACGACGTCGTACACCTCCACCGCCACGGGCTCCGCCGCCTCCATCGTCGCGTTCGCGCAGGCGCAGGTCGGCGACGCGTACGTGCCCGGCGGCACCGGCCCCAACTCCTGGGACTGCTCCGGCCTCGTCCAGGCCGCGTACCGCACGGTGGGCGTCGACCTGCCCCGCGTCTCGCAGAGCCAGTCGACCGCGGGCACCCAGGTCTCGCTGAGCAACCTCCAGCCGGGCGACATCCTGTACTGGGGTGGTGCGGGCAGCGCGTACCACGTCGGGATCTACGTGGGCGGCGGCCAGTTCGTCGGAGCGCAGAACTCCTCCACCGGTGTGGTGCAGCGCTCCCTGGACTACGACATGCCGACCGGCGCGGTCCGCGTCCTCTGAGTTCACGGATTCACAAGCGCCTCGGCGCACATCGAAGGGCCGTCGCTCCCCCGCTCGGGAGCTGCGGCCCTTCGCCGTTCCCGGCAGGTTCGCGACATCATCCCCGGCGGCCACGGGTGATGTCGCGAACCTGCCGGACTCCGTCCGCCCGAGCTTGTGAACTGGCGCGAACAGCCCGCGTCACCGAGCACAGGACGGCCCCGCCATGTCCACCACGGCCACCCCCCGCACCGACACCACGTCCCGCACGCCCTTACGCGGCCGTCTGGCCGTCCTCTCCGTGACGCTGGGCATCTTCGTCATCGTCACCACCGAGATCCTCCCGATCGGCCTGCTGACGCCGATCGGGGCCGACTTCGGCGTCGCGGACGGCACGGCGGGCCTGATGATGACGATGCCGGGCCTTCTCGCCGCCGTCGCCGCCCCGGTGGTGACCCTCACGACGGCCCGCGTCGACCGCCGGCTGATGCTCTGCGCCCTCGTCCTGCTGCTCGCGGCGGCCAACTTCCTCACCGCGGCCGCGACGGCCTACTGGCTGGTGCTGGTCGCCCGGGTCCTCGTCGGCATCACCATCGGCGGCTTCTGGTCGATCGGCGCCGGTCTGGCCGGCCGGCTGGTCCGCCCGGCGTCGGCCGCCCGGGCGACAGCGGTCATCTTCGCCGCCGTCCCCCTCGGCTCCGTGCTCGGTGTCCCCGCCGGCACGCTCATCGGCGATCTGGCGGGCTGGCGTACCGCGTTCGTCACGATGGGCCTGCTGTCCACGGGCGTACTGGCCCTGCTGCTCCTGACCCTGCCGGCCCTGCCGCCGGACCGGGTGACCCGCCCCGCCGTGCTCCGCGCCATGCTGCGTGGCCCGGACACCCGGTTCGCACTGCTGATGACGTTCCTCGTGGTCCTGGCGCATTTCGGCACGTACACGTACGTAACGCCGTTCCTGCGGGAGGTCACCGGCGCCGGCCCAGGGATGATCACCGGCTTCCTGCTCGTCTACGGGGCCGCGGGCGTGGCCGGCAACTTCCTCGGGGGCGCCCTGGTGACGCACCGTCCGCACACCGCGTTCGGGGCGGCCGCCGCGACGATCGCCGCCGCGACGGCGCTCCTGCCCGTCCTCGGCCGGTCCGAAGGGGGCGCGCTCGCGCTCCTCGTCCTGTGGGGTCTCGGCTACGGCGCGGTGCCGGTCTGCTCACAGACCTGGTTCGCCCGCTCGGCACCCCGCACACCCGAGGCCGCGTCGGTCCTGTTCACCACGTCCTTCCAGGCGACGATCGCCGCCGGCGCACTGGCGGGCGGCTACGTCGTCGACCACGCCTCGCTCCGCGCGGTCATGTGGTGCGGGGCGGTGACGGCCGGCGCGGTGGTGCTCGTCGCTCTCCGGGTGAAGGGCCCCGGGGCCGCGGCGCCGCCCCCGCCGGGCCGTTGACGACGCGGACGCGTTCCCCGGTTCACACGCGGTCCGGGGCACGTTCGACGAGAACGAACCAGACGGTCTTGGCGGTCCGTACCCGCCCGCCGCGCGTCGTGGTCCCCCACCGGTCCGTCAGGCTCTCCACGATGACGAGGCCGCGCCCGCCCTCCCCGTGCGGCGCGGCGCCCGGCTTCGGCAGCCGGCCCGGTTCGTCGTCGGTCACGTAGACCATGACCTGACGGCGGTTCACCGTGACATCTACCCGGATGCGCGCCGACCGCGTGTGGCAGTGCGCGTTGGACACCACCTCGCTCACGCACAACCGGGCGTCGTCGACCAGCCCGGGGTGCCGGGTGATCCGCAGCAGCATGCCCACGAAGTCCCGCGCGACGCGGGGTGCGGTGGGGGTGTTCGGCGCGACGAGCCGGTAGCGCTCGCCGCGCTGCGGGAGGTACGGGGTGAGCGGGGGCGGGGGCGGAATGGTTACGGAGGTCATGACGCGGTCTCCCTACGTGAGCGGGTCTCCGGTGCGTCGGCCTGTTCCGGTGATCCGTGGCATCGGCCGGTCCCGGGCAGGCTGAACTCGCTTACGGGTGGCTGCACTTCGGTTCATCGGGCCGTTGCCGGTCGACACCCCTGGACGCTAGGGCACAACATTGGGACGGCGCAACAGTGGGACGGCTGTAGCACTCATACGAGTGGACCAGTGGCACAGTGGGGCGGCACACTCGTACCCGCACGAAGGGGAGGCCGATGCCACCGAGGAGCTACCCGACCGCCAGGCAGAAGCGATTGGGCGCAGAGCTTCGCAAGCTGCGCGAGCGTGCCGGAATGTCCGGAAGCGAGGCCGCCGCGTTCCTGGGCGGTGAGCGTGCACAGATCAGCCACATCGAATCCGGTCGCTACGGCGTGAGCGACCAGCGCGTCCGCCGCCTCGCCGCCCACTACTCGGCCGGCGACAAGCACCTGGTGGACGCCCTCGCGAGCATGGCGGAGGAGCGAACGAAGGGATGGTGGGACGACTACCGGGGCGTACTCTCGCCGGGATTCCTGGACCTGGCCGAGCTGGAGCACCGCGCCACCTACATCCGCGCCATTCAGATGCTGAATATTCCAGGCATCTTCCAGACAGAGGCATACGCACGGGATCTGATCCGGAGCGGCATCTCCGACCTTCCGGCCGCAGAACTGAATGCCCGCGTCGAGCACCGCGCGAGGCGCCGAGACATTTTCGACCGCCCCGCCCCGACCCCGTTCGAGGCGTTTGTTCACGAGGCCGCGCTCCGCATGCGCTACTGCGGAACGGACGTCATGCGTGAGCAGCTCAACTTCCTTCACGCGGCGTCCTCATGGCCGTCCGTAACGATCCGCGTCATCCCGTTCACGGCACAGATCACCGGCTCGGCCCATTCGATGCTGTACGCCGGTGCCGGCATCCCGGCGCTCGACACCGTGCAGATCGACAGCGCCTTCGACGCCGGATTCCTGGACGCCGAAGCCCAACTCGTCAGGTACCGGAAACTGCTTGATTCCGTCGAGTCGATCTCCCTCGCCCCGGAGGAGTCAGCTCAGTTCATCCAATTCATCGCACAGGAAATGTGAGTCGAAGCGACATGACCGAGGCAATCAACTGGCAGAAGTCGTCATTCTCGGGAGCGGACGACAACCAGAGCTGCATCGAGCTGGCACCCGTGGACGGCGCGATCAAGATACGCGAGAGCGATGACCCCGACCTGATCGTCACGACGAGCGTCGCCAAGCTCCGCGCCTTCGTCCTGGGCGTCAAGGCCGGCGAGTTCGACCACCTGATCTGACCATCTCGGCCCAGCGCCCTCCACCTGAACGGAAGAAGGTCAGGGGGAGGGCGTTTCGCATGGCGTGGCACAACATAGGGACGTCCCACTGTTGCGCCGGACGTACGGTGACGTTACCGTCACCGTACGTCGCCAGGCCCTGCGAGCGCACCGCTCGACCACGCCCAGCGGCACCTCAACTGCGCGCGCAGATAGGCCCGTTGATGGCCACCGCATCCGCGCAGCCACCCGCTTCGATCGGACGGTCGACCATGCGTACAACACCCCAGGCCACCCCCGTGAACGTCCGCGTCGCACACGGCTTCCGGTTCGAGGTACTTCGGTACGGCCCCGCCACCGGCTTCGTCCCGGAACCGGTCGACCTCCGCATCCTGCCCGGCCCCCGTGAGGCGATCCGCGTCATCCGCGTACAGCTCCGCGCCAGCCACGTCCTCGGACTGACCCCGCGCGAAACGGCGCGGGCGCTCTACTGGGCCGACCAGGGCGGCTGGGTGCAGGCGCTCGGCGCGCTCCATCGCGGTGATCCCTGCGGGTTCACGCTCCTGCTCCCCAGGGGGCGCCATATCGAGTGGCACGTACGTCCCGTGCTGTGCCTGACTCTCACGCCCTCCGCGGTGAGTGACCGCGTGACCGAATGACCGACGTCGCTGATCACGTAGATCAGCGCGGTGCCGTCCTCGCCGCAGGCTGGGACGGCGGGGTCCTGGCACCGCCACCGCGGCGCCAGGACCTTTGAGGAGCCACTCGCGGCAACGAGTCCACTCCGTCTCCGGAACTGGATTGCCCGCAGCACATCGGAGAGCCCCGCAGCAGAAACAGGCCTGTTGCGGGCGCACCGTCAAAGATCGGGTATCCGCGCCGCCAGGTCAATACGGAGACGTAGCTGCGGATAACGCGACCGTGGCGAGCCCATGAGCTGCGGCGAGACACTTCCGGCCATGGCCGGAAGCGGTATCAGCCGACGGGACGCTCCCGCGCCAATCCGCATACGTCTCCAAATTGGACACCGAAAGGTGGGACGGATCTGCGGAATCGCGCACCTCTTCTCTGTCCTGACCAGGAGAGAAGCCCTGCAAATGCCGCCGGTCCGCCCGGACCGGCACAGGGACACCCAAGCGGATATGACGCACATGGGGATAGTCCGGCCGCCGCGCATGCTGCAACATCACTACCTACACAGGCGGCGGCAACCGCCTTGCACAACCCATCTGTTCGCCCGCAGTACACGTACGTCTGGAGAACCACGATGCCCAACAGCCTGCTCTGCGGCACCTCCGATGCCGTGCCATCCCGGCCCCTCACCGTCCCCGAAGTCGTCGTCCTCATCGTCATCGTTGTCGCCACCACCGTTCTCGCCCTCGCCGGGCTACCCGTTGTCAGCGCTGCTCTGCTGCTCGCCGAAGCCGCAGCCCTGGGCGTCCGGCTGCTGCGACGGCTGCAGAACGGTTCCGCCGAGCCGGGTCCGGCAGAGGCCTGACCGACCATGGGGCGCCGCGAGAAACCGATCTCCCAGTGCAGCAAATCCTTGCTCGCGCTGGCGACCTGGCTGCGCGCAGGCCGTGACGAAGCCGGGCTGACCTACAACCAGCTCGCCACCCGCACGGACTTCAGCGCCGACACCCTCGCGCGCGCCGCCTCCGGATGCAGCGTGCCGCAGAACCTGAACGTGGTCACCTCTTACGCACGGGCCTGCGGCCGCAGCACAAAAGAGGCCGAACGTCTGTGGAAGCACGCCCGCCGCGACGAGGTCCGTGCCCAGGGCGTGCTCACGGGGCACCGTGGCGGAGCGCACATCAGCGTCGTCAAGGACTTCGCCGACCTGCACTCCGCCATCGTCGACCTGTACCAGGACGACGGAAGCCCTCCGCTGCGGAGCCTGGACCCGCGCCTCGGCAATGTGGGAAGGCTCCCCCGCAGTACGGCCGGCCGGGTCCTCAAGGGACGGTCGACGCCGAGCCGCGACTTCGTGCTCGCGTTCGCCGAGGCCTGCGGCCTCCGCAGGGCCGACCTCGCGGAGTGGGGGAAGGCCTGGGACCGTGCGGACGCGGACCGCAGCAGCACCCGTGCCCGTCACCGGCGGAATGACCGTCTCATCACACATGACCGCATCACGCCACGGGACCTGCAACTGCTCATGAGTGACCTGGAGTCCTCGGCGCGCAAGGAGCCCGGGCTCAAGCTGCTGGTCGACATCCCGCATCAGAGCAACGACGCCGGCCGGAAGTCGGCCCGTATGACCCGTGAACTCCTCGTTGACCAGGCGCAGCGACGCGGAGAGCTCGCCTGTCCTCAGTGCCGTCGTCCGTCCTTCGGCTACAACGGCGCGCGAGGATGGGCCGCTGCCCTCTGCGCCGACTGCGCCCCCGGACAGGCGGCTGAACCGTCCCCGCTCCACCCCTTGGACACCCCGACCCTGATCCTGCGGGTCCCTGCAGCGGTTCCTCGCGCGCCGCTCCCCCGTCGAGTGCCACAGCAGGCCTGGCCCCGCCCGGCCGATCAGCAGCCCGCACAGCCGAAACAAGCCGAAGCCGGGCCGAAGCCCGTTGGCCTGCCTCGGGGCGGGCCGACGCCCGTTGCCCTGCCTCGGGGCGGGCCGCCCCGGGCTCCGGACTGGTTCGTTCCGCCCGCAGGCCCAGGCCGCCCGTACAAGTACTGTCCGTGTACCGCCTGCCAGAACCCGGACCGGCCACCGCCCGCCACGTCCCCGTCCCCGCCGGTGCCGGTGCCGGTGCCGGTGCCGGTGCCGGTGCCGAAAGGATCCCGGCTCACCACCCGGATTCGCATCAACATCCCCGGCCGCCGGCCCATCCCGCCCGTCGTGCGCACGCCACCTCCCCCGGCCGACCACCGGTGACCGCTGCCGGGGAGGCCAACCCGAGGTCACCGGCATTGTGCCCGGGCCGGGACCGGCCGCTCACGCCTTCGGCGCCACCTTCGAGAGACCGTTGATGATGCGGTCCATCGCGTCGCCGCCCGTCGGGTCGGTGAGGTTGGCGAGCATCTTCAGGGTGAACTTCATCAGCAGCGGGTGCGTGAGGCCGCGCTGGGTGGCGATCTTCATGACCTTCGGGTTGCCGATCAGCTTCACGAAGGCGCGGCCCATCGTGTAGTAGCCGCCGTAGGTCTCCTTGAGCACCTTCGGGTAGTTGCTCAGGGCCAGTTCACGCTGGGCCGGGGTCGAGCGGGCGTGGGCCTGGACGATGACGTCCGCGGCGATCTGGCCCGACTCCATGGCGTACGCGATGCCTTCGCCGTTGAACGGGTTGACCATGCCGGCGGCGTCGCCGACGAGCAGCAGGCCCTTGGTGTAGTGCGGCTGCCGGTTGAAGGCCATCGGGAGGGCGGCGCCGCGGATCGGCATCGTCATGTTCTCGGGGGTGTACCCCCAGTCCTCCGGCATGGAGGCGCACCATGCCTTGAGGACCTCGCGCCAGTCCAGCTCCTTGAAGGCGGAGGAGGAGTTGAGGATGCCGAGGCCGACGTTGGACGTGCCGTCGCCCATGCCGAAGATCCAGCCGTACCCGGGCAGCAGCCGGTCCTCGGCGCCGCGGCGGTCCCACAGCTCCAGCCAGGACTCCAGGTAGTCGTCGTCGTGGCGGGGCGAGGTGAAGTACGTACGGACCGCGACACCCATCGGGCGGTCCTCGCGGCGGTGCAGGCCCATCGCGAGGGAGAGCCGGGTGGAGTTGCCGTCGGCGGCGACGACGAGCGGGGCGTGGAAGGTGACCGGGGTCTTCTCCTCGCCGAGCTTCGCGTGCACGCCGGTGATGCGGCCGGTGCGGGCGTCCGTGACCGGGGCGCCGACGTTGCAGCGCTCGTACAGCCGCGCGCCCGCCTTCTGCGCCTGGCGGGCCAGCTGCTCGTCGAAGTCGTCGCGCTTGCGGACCAGTCCGTAGTCCGGGTACGAGGCGAGATCCGGCCAGTCCAGCTCCAGCCGGACGCCGCCGCCGATGATGCGCAGGCCCTTGTTGCGCAGCCAGCCGGCCTCTTCGGAGATGTCGATGCCCATGGAGACGAGCTGCTTGGTGGCGCGCGGCGTGAGGCCGTCACCGCAGACCTTCTCGCGCGGGAAGGCGGTCTTCTCCAGGAGCAGGACGTCGAGTCCGGCCTTGGCGAGGTAGTAGGCGGTCGTGGAGCCGGCCGGGCCTGCCCCGACGACGATCACGTCCGCGCTGTGTTCGGACAGGGGCTCGGTCACGGTCGGATCTCCCGAAGACTCGAATTCGCGTGCCGCGCGGCACATGGCCAGGGCAGTCTATGGGGGCCTGCTGATCAACCTCCGAAGGGCTCCCCGATGTCGATCGCGCCTCCCGCACTCCCCGTCGTACAGCTGCGTGTCCCGACCGACGAGGACGCGGTGGCCTGGCATCGCGCCTTCGACGACCCGGAGGTGATGGAGTTCTACGGCGGTACCTCCGACGAGCTGTCCCTGTACGAGGAGTGGACCGCCCGCCAGCGCAGACACGACGCGGAACTGGGCTTCTGCCTGTGGACCGTGCTCGACGAGAACGGCGAGGTGCTCGGCTTCACGGGTGCGCAGCCGTGGCCGCACAGCGCGTACGGACCGGTGGGCGAGATCGAGATCGGCTGGCGGCTGACCCGGTCCGCCTGGGGCCGCGGTTACGTGACAGCGGCCGCGCGCCTCACGCTGGAGCGGCTGCGCGCGGCCGGGGTGGAGCGGGTGGTGGCGACGATCGACGCGCTCAACGAGCGGTCGATCGCCGTGGCCCGGCGCCTCGGCATGGAGGAGGCGGAGAGCTTCACGACGCCCCGCGAGGGCCAGGAGGCGCGGTGCTTCCGGCTGGAGCTGGACCGCTGACGCCCGGAGCCGGTGCCGTCGGCATCCGGGCGGACCGGGCCGTCCGGGTCTTTCGCCTGGATCGGGCCGGGGCCGGCGAGCCCGCGTGATCCGGACGGGAGGCGCTGAGGTCCTTCGTCCGGATCAGGCCGGACCCCGCGAGCCCGGCGTGATCCGGACGAGGGACCCGGCATGATCCGGACGGGAGGCCCTAGGAGCCGCCGGGGGCGTTGACCTGGTCGGTGTCAAACTGTCCGGTCGGCGGCGCATCCGTCGACGTCTCGCTGCTCCGGACCGGGGCAGGCTTGTTGTCGTCGCTGTCGCGGTCCTTCAGCGCCAGCACACCGGCGGTCACCCCGCCGCCGACGAGCAGCGCGGCGGCGAGCGTCGCGCACCAGATGACGACGGTCCGTCTGCCGCCGGACGGTTCGGGGACGGAGGCGGGGACGGGGACGGGGACTGGCTCGAAAGCGGGGGCGGAAGCGGGCATGTACGGGCCCGGAGCCGCCGGGTACGCCGGGTAAGCCGGGGGAACCGCCCCGGCACGCCCCGTCAGCCGCAACAGGTACGGCGCGAGGAACACGGCACCGCCCACCCACAGCAGGCCGAACAGCAGCACGTCCGACACGCTCAGGGCGAATTCGACGGTGCCCGGACCGTCCGTGCCGTCGATGCCGCTGGAGACTCCGCCCAGCCCGGCCAGCACCAGGATCATCAGCAGGAACAGCCCGCCCGCGGTGGCCTGTTCGCCCCGGCCCGCCGAGCGGCGGGCGGCCATCAGCCCGACCGTGAGCGCGCAGACGACGCCGGTGGCCAACGCCCCGGTCAGGGCCCAGCCGCCGAATTCGTCGGCCAGTTCGGCCAGGCCGAATCCGTCGTGCCCCGTACCGGGACCGAAGACGTCCAACTGCCCCCACAGGTCGTACTCGACGTGGGCGCCCCAGCTCAGGCCGAGCACATGCAGTCCGATGTTGGGCAGCAACGGCAGGGCGATCAGCAGGGCTTCGCCGTCGACGTCGTCCGCGGTGGCGTACGTGACGAAGCCGATCAGGGAGCAGAGCAGCAGCACGACGCCGAGTGCCCGGACAGCCGAACCGGCGGCCCGGACCAGGGTCAGCGCCCCGGGCCGTCCCGCCAGCCACTGGGCCGCCGCGTCGCGTTGCAGTACGCAGCCGGTGACCAGCAACGCCATGACGAGCGCACCGAGCGCGGCGAGGACCGGGGAGGACGAGACCTCGACGTCCGCGACCTCGGGCTGCGCGAAGAGTCCGAGGAGCAGGACGGCAGCGGCGGCCACGAAGCTGATCCGTACCGCGGCCTCCGGACCGCCGCCCTGTCTGCGGGCCGCACGGGCGCCGAGGACCAGCGCACCGATCCAGAGCACGGTGACGGTGAGCGGGACGACGGCGAGCGTGTAACTGCCCTGGGTGCCCGGGTCCAGGCTCCCGAGGTCCGATCCGAAGTCCGATCCGCCGGAGCCGTAGTCGGATCCGTAGTCGTAGTCGTAGTCGGAGCCGTCCGGGCGGACGGGCCCGGCCGTCCGGAGCTCGAAGCCGCCGCCGAACCCCTGGAGCAGCATCGCGAGCGCGATCCGCAGCCGGTCGCTCCAGCCGACGACGATGTCGTCGCCCTGCCCGTACGTCGGGATGGAGAGCGCCACCGCGAGGGCCACGATCAGTCCGCTCGGCCAGGCGGCGGCCTTCACCGAGCCCGCCCAGCCGTCCCGGAACACCCGGCCGAAGAAGGCGCCGAGGGGCGAGGGCCCCACCGGGACCGCCGGCATCGGGGCGTACCCGGGCGGCAGGGGCGGACCCGCCGCCGGAGCGGGCGGGAACGCGGCGAGCGGAGGCGGCGCTACGGGCGGCAGCGCGACGGGCGGCGGGGGTGCCTGCGGAGGCGCAGCGGGTGCCTGCGGGCGTTCGCGCCCGCACTTCATGCAGAAGCGCGCCTCGTCCGGCGCCTGGGTTCCGCAGAAGGGACAGTACGACGGCATGAGGACTCCGCAAGGGGGAGACGGGGACGGCCGGAACGGTGACACACAGGAACGGGGAAGACGCGTGCCGTATCAACGGACACATCTTCCCCGTTACCCGGTTCCCGTCAACTCGGATCCACCGCACCGGATTTCACCGGCCGCACCTCCGTCGGGCCCGTGCTCCGCCGGCCTCAGGCGCGTACGCCCCGGTGGAGCGCGACCACACCGCCCGTGAGGTTGCGCCAGGCGACCTTCGACCAGCCGGCCTGCTGGAGCCTGGCCGCGAGCCCGGCCTGGTCGGGCCAGGCGCGGATCGACTCGGCGAGGTAGACGTACGCGTCGGGGTTGGACGACACCGCACGCGCGACCGGCGGCAGGGCCCGCATCAGGTACTCGGTGTAGACGGTCCGGAACGGTGCCCAGACCGGCTGGGAGAACTCGCAGATGACCACCCGGCCGCCCGGCTTGGTCACCCGGTAGAGCTCGCGGAGCGCCGTGTCGGTGTCCTGGACGTTGCGCAGCCCGAAGGAGATGGTCACCGCGTCGAACGTCTCGTCGCGGAACGGCAGCTTCGTGGCGTCGCCCGCCGTGAACGGCAGCCAGGAGTTGCGCTTCTTGCCCTCGCGCAGCATGCCGATGGAGAAGTCGCACGGCACGACGTACGCGCCGGTCGCGGCGAACGGCAGCGAGGACGTCGCGGTCCCGGCGGCCAGGTCGAGGACCTTCTCCGCGGGCCGGGCGTGCACCGCGGCGGCGACCTCCTTGCGCCACAGCCGGGCCTGGCCGAGCGAGAGCACGTCGTTGGTGAGGTCGTAGTTCGCCGCCACGTCGTCGAACATCGAGGCGACTTCGTGCGGCTGCTTGTCCAGGGAGGCTCGGGTCACCCAACCATTCAAGCAGCCCGGCCGGACCGCTGCGGGGCGGGCCCGCTGTCGGGCAACGCCATGGCGTCGATCCGGCCCCTCGAACGGGGAAGTCACGGCTTTTCTGCAGGTCACCCCGCGGACCGCGAGGTTCACCTCGCCAATGTCCCCTCGAAGCCCGGCGGCGCCCCGAGCCTTCGGCTCTGCCTGTCGTCCGGTCCGCATCGCGCAGCCGCTCCACATCACAGAGACGTGCCGGAACACAGAGGCGTGCCGGATCACAGGGACTTCTGGATCACAGAGGTGTCCTGGCTCTCCGCGCTTCCCGCATGCTCCTGTTCGCACCTCGTCCGCCCCCGGCGGACGTGGAAAGGGCCGACCGGTTCCCGGGAAGGGGCGGGCAGACCGGCCCGCCCCTGAGCGCACCTGCCAGTCCCCCACGTCCCCCACGTCCCCGCCGTCCCCACACTCCCCGCGTCCCCACTCCCCCGAATCCCCCGTATCCCCGCGTTCGCACACGGATCCCGATCCGGCTTCAACCTTTCCGGACCGTCGGTACTCAGTAACAGGCGTAGTGACCACCGACAGACCGCAGAGGAGGCTGGATGACCACCGGTCGCAGCGCGGACGCCGCCGGCTTCGAGGATTTCGCCCGCGCGAGTCAGCGCAGGCTGTACCGCACCGCGTATCTGCTGTGCGGGGACGCGGACGCCGCCCGTGATCTGACCCAGACGACACTGGCGAAGCTGTTCCAGCACTGGGGCCGGGCGAGCGCGGCCGACCATCCGGACGCCTACGCCCGCACGGTGCTGACCCGCACCTACATCGCCGAGCGCCGCCGCCGGCTGCGCGACTTCCGTGCCCATACGCCGATCGCCTCGCACGCACCCGCGACCGGTCCCGAGCTGACCGTCACCCTGCTGGCGGCGCTCGCCGAACTGCCCTCCCGTGCACGGGCGATGGTCGTCCTGCGGTACTGGGAGGACCTGAGCGTGGAAACGGTCGCCGAGCTGCTGCGCTGCAGCCCGTCCACCGTGAAGAGCCAGTGTTCGCGCTCGCTCGCCACGCTGCGCAGCCGCCTGGGCGACGCGCATCTCTACACCACCCGAAGCTGAGGAGAACGTCGTGGACATTACTGACCGCTCCCCCGGCCGTGGGCCGGCCCCGGAGGCCGAGGACCTGTTGATCAGGGCTGCCATGGAACAGGCGGCCGAAGGTGTGCCGCCACTGCCCGATCTGGTACCCGTCGCCCTGGTCCAGGGCCGCAGGCGCCGCACCCGCGCCCGCGCGGCCGTCGGGGCGGGGGTGGCGAGTGCGGTGGCGCTGGGAGTGTTCGGCGTGGCACTGCCGATGTGGGGGCCCGGAGGGGGTTCTCAAGAGGCGCGGACCGGTTCCGCCGCCTCGCGGACCACGACCGCCACCCCGTCCCCGACCACTGCCCGGCCCGCCCTCAAGCCCGTGCACGTCGAGCCGACCGACGGCGAGACACCCATGGCCGACCTGCCGGCGGCCGAACGGGCCCGGCAGGAGGAGTTCCAGCAGCAGGTCGCGGTACTGCTCGGCGAACTGTTCCACGAGCAGCTCGGCGCCGTCCGTCCGGTCGACCTGGCGGTGAACCGGTACCAGGGCGGATCGGACGGCAACACCTTCCCCCTCATCTTCTCGGTACGCCCCAAGGGCGATCCGGGGGACATCGGCGCCGATCCGGCGTGCGTGGACAACCCCTTGAAGGGTTTCCGGTGCAGGACGGCGATGCTGCCGGGCGGCATCAAGGTCCGCGCCGTCACGGCGGAGGGGAACGGGAACGGCTCGCAGACCATCACCGGCGTGGATCTCAAGTTCACCTACGGCACCAGCACCGTCAGGCTCTCGGTCGCCGGTGACGACTCCTCGATGGTCTCGGCGCCGGTCACCGTGGAGCAACTGGCCGCCGCCGCCGGTGACCCCAGGTTCATGGCTCTCGTGAAGTACGCGGACGCGCATCCGATGGAAGACAAGGAGCACTCCGTTCGTGGCGGCTGAGACGGGAACGCACCCAGGACGGCGGCACGGGCGGGGAGACCGTCGCCGCGCCGGGCAGGCGCGCCGGCGCCGCGGCCGGGTACGGGTACTGGTCGCGGTACTCGTACCGGCGGCGCTGATCGGCGGCGCCGTGGCCACCGCTCCCCGGTGGGCGGGCGGTGACGGCCCGTCGGCCGCGGCGGCCGTGCCGGAGACCTCGGCCACCGCCCGGAACTCGGACCCGGACCCGGACCCGGACCCGGACAGCATGTCGTCCTCCCCGGCCACCGAGCCGGGCCCGGCCACGAAGGCGCCTTCCCCCGCCGCGAAGCCGGGTGCGACCGCCGCGGGCCCCTCCCCCTCTCCTTCCGCCACCGCCCGGTCTCCCCGTGTCCCGGCGTCCGGCCCGGGTACGTTCACGGTCGCCCGGGCGGGCGCCTCGTCCGGGGGCGGGAGCGCCTACCGGGTCGAGGTCGAGGACGGTTCAGGCGTGGATCCGGACGCGGCGGCCGCCCTGATCGCCGACGTCCTGGCCGCGCCGCGCGGCTGGGCGCACGGCGGGGCGCGCTCGTTCCACCAGGTGGCCACGGGGCCCATCGGGATGGTGGTCCGTATCGCCACCGCGGCGACCACGGACCGCATCTGCGGGGCGGAGGGCCTCAACACCCGTGGCGAGGTCAACTGCCGCGTGGGCGAGACGGTGATGGTGAACCTGAAGCGCTGGCAGACCGGTTCGCCGGAGTTCAGCGGGCCGCTGGCCGACTACCGCGCCCTGATCGTCAACCACGAGGTCGGCCACTGGCTGGGCCACGGCCACGAGACCTGCCCCGGCAGGGGCCGGCCCGCCCCCGCCATGATGCAGCAGATATACGGCCTCAAGGGATGCGTCTCCAACGCCTGGCCCTACGACGCCAAGGGGCAGTACCTCGGCGGCCCTTCCGTACGGTGACGCTCCCCGGACTCGCGCGCCCGGACCCACCTCGTTTGCAAGTGGACTGAACCAATTGGCCCCGACATCGGTCCTTAAGGCGGGAGTGGAATCCACCGAGGGCTGGGGAGGGGCGCTGATGTCCGCAGGGAATACTCGCCGGGGCGGGCAGCGGGAACGCGGCCGGAGCAGGCTGTTCGTCAAGGCCGTGGTGCCGGTTGTGCTGGTCGCGGCGGCCGTCGTGGGCATCCGGTGGAACGGTGGGCACGATCCGCGTACGTCCTCCGCGTCCGCCACCTTCACCGTCGCCCGCGCAGGCGTCTCGGAGACCGGCAAGGGCAACGCCTACCGGGTCGAGGTGGAGAAGGGGTCCGGCCTGGACGCGGACAGGGCGGCCGCCGAGGTCGCCCGCGTCCTGGCCGCGCCGCGGGGCTGGTCGCACCACGGGGAGCGGTCGTTCCGCCAGGTCGCCGAGGGTCCGGCGGGACTGGTCATCCGGATCGCCACACCCGCGACCACCGACCGCATCTGCGGGAAGGGCGGGCTCGACACCCATGGCGAGGTCAACTGCCGGGTCGGGACCGACGTCATGGTCAACCTGAAGCGCTGGC
The DNA here is from genome assembly GCF_040295435.1 of Streptomyces sp. NPDC002809. NCBI lineage: Bacteria > Bacillati > Actinomycetota > Actinomycetes > Kitasatosporales > Streptomycetaceae > Streptomyces > Streptomyces sp. NPDC002809. The sequence continues at coordinate 92,218 of NZ_JBEOVJ010000011.1, read as the reverse complement.
AGCAGGGTTCACCTGAGTTCCACGGCCCCCTGGCCGACTACCGCGCCCTGATCGTCAACCACGAGGTCGGCCACTGGCTGGGCCACGGCCACGAGACCTGCCCCGGCAGGGGCCGGCCCGCCCCCGCCATGATGCAGCAGATATACGGCCTCAAGGGATGCGTCTCCAACGCCTGGCCCTACGACGCCAAGGGGCAGTACCTCGGCGGCCCTTCGGTGCCGTGACGCCCTGACGGGTGCCGTCTACCGGCCCCGGTACACCAGTCGCCCCGCCGCGACCGTGGCCACACAGCTCGCCCCGCCGGCCGCGAGCAGCGCGTCCTCGTCCGGTACGTCGAAGGCGGCGATATCGGCCCGCCCGCCGACGGTGAACGGAGCCGCCATCGCGTCGGCCACCGCCACGGCCCCGGCCAGCGGATCGAGCCGCGACGCGCCACCGGAGTGCGCCGGAGCGCCGATGACCAGCAGTCCGGACCGGCGCATGGCCGTGACCAGGGCGGGTGGTGCGGTGGGGGCGGCCGTCGCCGCGGTCGTCCCGTGACGGAGCATCCGGTGCAGCCCGCGCCGCACACTGCCGGCCCGCCGGGTGTCGTCGGGCCCGAGCGCGTCGAGCGCCTCGCCGGTCAGCGGCTCCGTGCCCAGGGCGTCCGCCTCCCGCGGATCGGGGAAGTACGACTCCGCCAGCAGCCGGACCGCGTCCCTCTGCAGGAGGCCCGGGGTCAGGACGCCCGGCCAGCGACGGACCCGGGCGGCGGGGTGGGCCGCGGCCAGTTCCCCGTACGGGCCGAAGGCGACGGTCACCGCGTCCTGCACGGCCACCGCCCCGCCGGGCACGGGAGCACGGCCGCCGCCCGGCAGGAGCAGGGCGGCGGCGTGGATCGTCAGCACGGCGTACGTACCTAGTTGGCGTTGAGGAGCTTGAGCTCCGGGTGGGCCGTGCCGCCCTCGATCGCGGTGGACGAGATGTGCGAGACGACGCGCTCGTCGACCGGGTCGTTCGCCGGGTCGTCGTGGACGACGAGGTGCTCGTACGTGGTGGCGCGCTGGGCCGGCACCCGGTCCGCCTTGCGGATCAGGTCGATGATCTCCAGGCGGTTGGAGCGGTGCTTGGCGCCGGCGGAGGAGACGACGTTCTCCTCCAGCATGATCGAGCCGAGGTCGTCCGCGCCGTAGTGCAGCGACAGCTGGCCGACCTCCTTGCCGGTGGTGAGCCAGGAGCCCTGGATGTGGGCGACGTTGTCCAGGAAGATCCGGGCGATGGCGATCATCCGCAGGTACTCGAAGAGAGTGGCCTGCGTCTGGCCCTTCAGCTTGTTGTTCTCCGGCTGGTACGTGTACGGGATGAAGGCCCGGAAGCCTCCGGTGCGGTCCTGCACGTCACGGATCATGCTCAGGTGCTCGATGCGCTCGGCGTTCGTCTCGCCGGTGCCCATCAGCATGGTGGAGGTGGACTCGACACCCAGGCCGTGGGCGATCTCCATGATCTCCAGCCAGCGCTCGCCGGACTCCTTGAGCGGGGCGATCGCGGTGCGCGGCCGGGCCGGGAGCAGCTCGGCGCCGGCGCCGGCGAAGGAGTCGAGGCCGGCGGCGTGGATCCGCTGGATGGCCTCCTCGGCGGAGACCTTGGAGATCCGGGCCATGTGCTCGATCTCGGAGGCGCCCAGCGAGTGGATGACCAGCTGCGGGAACGCCTTCTTGATCGCGGAGAAGTGCTCCTCGTAGTACTCCACGCCGTAGTCCGGGTGGTGCCCTCCCTGGAACATGATCTGCGTGCCGCCGAGCTCGACGGTCTCCGCGCAGCGGCGCAGGATGTCGTCGAGGTCGCGGGACCAGCCCTTGGCGGTGTCCTTGGGCGCGGCGTAGAAGGCGCAGAACTTGCAGGCCGTGACGCAGACGTTCGTGTAGTTGATGTTGCGCTCGATGATGTACGTCGCGATGTGCTCCGTACCCGCGTAGCGGCGCCGTCGCACGGCGTCGGCGGCCGCGCCCAGGGCGTGCAGGGGCGCCGACCGGTAGAGGTCGAGGGCCTCCGCCGGAGTGATCCGGCCGCCTTCGGCGGCTCGGTCGAGGATGGGCTGGAGGTCGGCCTTCTCGGTCACCGGGCTGTCACCTTTCGGCGGTTTTTCAACGGATCTACGGACCGGTTCAGCGTACGCCAGGGCCGGTTCGGGTCAGCGGCCGGACCGGGCGGTGTGCCGTACGGGAATCCCGGGCCGGTCCGGATCAGCGCCGGGACAGCGTGCCGTACGGGAATCCGGCGCCGCGTTCGTCGGAGCGGAACCGCAGGGTGCCTTCGCCGGTACGTGTGAAGTGGACGTCGGCGGGCGTGGTGGTGCACAGCCCCGCCGTGCCGGGGCGCTCGGGGTCGGCGTGTTCCCGGAGCGTCAGCTCCTTGTCCGTGCCCGAGGTGAGGGTGGCGATGCTGTAGCAGCTGACGTCCACGCCGAGGCCGGTGATCGTGGTCGTCATGTGGACGGCCTCGGCGCCCTTCTTCCCCTTCTCGAACACCGCGGTGAGAGTGCCGTGCGGCGCCCCCGTCGTCTTCTCGGTGAGCGGTCCCCGCCAGGTGCCGATGAACACGTCCGGGACCTCGGTGACCTGGTCCGGGATGCCGGTCGCGGAGTCCGCGGGCGCGGACGGCTCGGCGGAGGCGGTGCCGCTCGGGGAGGTGGCCGCCGGGGGGTTGCCGTGCTCGGCGCTGTCGCCGCTGCCTCCGCCCGGCATCAGGTCGAAGAGGAACGCGCTGCCCACGGTCACCGCGGCGAGCGCACCGGCCACCGCGAGGGCGACGGTGCAGCTGAGCCTGCGCCCCCGGTGCTCGCCCGGCCGGGAGTCGGCGCTCATGGTGACGGCGAACCGGGGATCGGCGGTGCGCTGTCCCGGCACCCCGTCCGTCCCGGGGGCGGACGGCGGGAGCGGCGGCGCGGTCGGGCCCGCCGTCGGGGACGGCTCGACCGGCGGGCCGAAGACACCGAGGGCGCCGCCCGCCCCGGTCACCCCGCCCGTGCCGAACGAGGCGCTGGTGAACGGCACCGGCCCCGACTGCAGCGGCGCCTCCTGCGGTTCCAGGTCGAGCAGGGCGACCGCCGACCGGCTGACCTGACGCACCAGCGGACCGGGCAGCCAGCCGGCGGCCACCGAGGACGCCGCGCCACCGGGCGCCAGCTGCCGGGCGAGCTCCACCGGGGTCGGCCGCCCGGCCGGGTCCTTCGCCAGGCAGGCCGCGATGGCGTCGTGCAGCCCGCCCTCCAGGTCGCCCAGTTCGGGTTCCTCGTGCACCACCTTGTAGAGGAGTACGGCGGAGGAGTCGCCGAGGAAGGGGGCGGCCCCGGTCGCCGCGTACGCCAGCACCGCGCCCAGCGAGAAGATGTCGGCCGCGCCCGAGATGTCCAGGCCACGGATCTGCTCCGGCGCCATGTAGCCGGGCGAGCCGACGGAGACGCCGGTGGAGGTGAGGGAGACGGTGGCGTCGATGGCCCGTGCGATGCCGAAGTCGATCAGCCGGGGCCCGTCGAGGGCGAGCAGGACGTTGGACGGCTTCACGTCCCGGTGGATCAGGCCCTGCCCGTGGACCGCGGCCAGCGCCTCGGCGAGCCCGGCACCCAGGGTGCGTACCGCCGGCTCGGGCAGCGGTCCGTGTTCGGTGACGGCCTCCGAGAGCGGCGGCCCTGCCACGTAGCCGGTGGCCACCCACGGCACGGGGGCGTCCGGGTCGGCGTCCAGGACGGGCGCGGTCCACTGCGCGCCGATCCGCCGCGCCGCGTCCACCTCGCGCCGGAACCGGGCACGGAACTGCTCGTCGAGCGCGAAGTGCGGGTGGACGACCTTGACCGCGACGGTCCGGCCGCCCGCGCTGCGCCCCAGATAGACGCGGCCCATGCCGCCGGCGCCGAGTCGGCCGAGCAGCCGGTAGGCACCGATGCTCAGCGGTTCGCCGGCTTCGAGCGGCTGCATATACGGACTCCCCCTGTGGACCGGCCGACCTCCGACCGAAGCCTAGGGGCGAAGGTCATCCGGTCACAGGGGAAACCATCCGCCGATTTCGGCCCCAAGGGAACGAACGACACCATTCACCGCAGCGAAAGGCGTGAATGTGCCGTTCCACGGGTCGATTGCGGGAGGGATCGGGGGATCGGGCGGGACGCGCTCGGGAGGCCTTCCGCCAATCGGCCAATTCAGCTCGAATTCACCCGAATCGATATCCGCGCATCATCCGCGCGGGGTTCCGCCCAGGGGAACGGCGGGACGCCCCGGCGGGAATGGCCGGGCATTCCCGCCGGGGCCGGTGCGAGTGGCACGCGACGGGAGAGCCGGGACCTGTCTCTCAGCCGCCGAGAAGCTCGACGTTCACATCCGCGGGGAAGCCCGTCGTCGGGCCGGTCCGGCGTGCGAACTCCTTGACTCCCGCAAGCTGCGCGGGCCCGAAGCGGAAGTCGAGCGTCGTGAAGTAGCGCTCCAGGACCTCCGCGTCGAAGGCCTCCCAGCGCGCGGCCTGCTCCGCGACCTTGGTGACCTCCTCGAGGGACACGTCCCGCGAGGCCAGGAACGCCTCGTGCACCTTCTTCACCGCGGTGGGCCGGGCCGCCAGGTAGTCCTTGCGCGCGGCCCAGACGGCGAAGACGAACGGCAGCCCCGTCCACTCCTTCCACATCGCGCCCAGGTCGTGGACCTGCAGCCCGAGCCGGGGGGCGTCGTGCAGGTTGGCGCGCAGCGCGGCGTCGCCGATGAGGACGGCGGCGTCCGCCTCCTGCATCATCAGGCCGAGGTCGGGCGGGCAGGTGTAGTAGTCGGGGGTGACCCCGAACCGCTCGGCGAGCAGCAGCTGCGCCAGCCGTACGGAGGTGCGGGAGGTCGAACCGAGCGCCACCCGGGCCCGGTCGAGGTCCTCCAGGGGCCGCTGCGACACGATCACGCACGACATGACGGGCCCGTCGCAGCCGACCGCGATGTCGGGGAAGGCGACCAGGTCGTCGGCGTTGCGCAGGAACTCCACGAGGGTGACGGGGCCGATGTCCAGATCGCCCCTGATCAGCTGCTCGCTGAGCTTCTCCGGGGTGTCCTTCGAGAGCTCCAGGTCGAGCAGGGTTCCGGTCCGTGCGAGCCCCCAGTAGAGGGGAAGGCAGTTGAGGAACTGGATGTGGCCGACGCGCGGCCTGCTGCGACGGTCGTCGCCTGCGACGGTTGAGACGGTTGAATTGTCCACATCGCGAGGCTAGACCCGTGACCGGCCGACGGCCTCACCGGGGGCGCGCGGCGTCGCGTCGCGCTCTCTTCCGGGGGTGCCGGAATGGATACCGAAGGCCTCTAGGGAAGGCTCCGGAAGCGGCCCGGAAGGGCCTCCCCGGGGGCTCATCCGCACGGCAATCAAACATCCGGGTGAAGTGATCTTTCCCTCTACCCTTCCGCACATGCTGCGTGCTAGGCTCAACGCCAAGTTGCAGTTTGGTTTCCCTTGCAGTACAGAGCCTGCGGAGCATGTAACCCGCAGGCTTTTGTAGTTTTCAGACTTCTTTGCAGGTTCTGGAGCAGGGCAACCCTTTGGCCCAAGGAGGGCTTATGGCTACCGGAACCGTCAAGTGGTTCAACGCTGAAAAGGGCTTCGGCTTCATCGCCCAGGACGGCGGCGGCCCGGATGTCTTCGTCCACTATTCCGCGATCAACGCGTCCGGGTTCCGCTCCCTCGAGGAGAACCAGGTCGTGAACTTCGACGTCACTCAGGGACCCAAGGGTCCGCAGGCTGAGAACGTCACCCCGGCCTAGTTGCCCGGGTCGGCCGATCGCGGCCGGTAACGCAGTACCCAAGGAGCCCCGTTCCTCCGCTTCGGCGGAGGAACGGGGCTCCTGCCTGTATACGACGGGCGATCCGCCGTTTACCTGTTGGACGTCACCTTCCGGGCGCCCCTCGGACGCCACTTCTCGGACGCCCCTTCTTCTGCACCCCTTCTTTGGCGTCACCTCTCGGGTGTCACTTCTCGGGCGTCAGTTCTCGGGCGTCAGTTCTCGGGCGTCACCTCTCGGACGTCAGTTCCAGGGCGTCACTTCTCGGGCGTCTCGTCGCGGCTGTCCACGACGCCGCGGTCGAGCACGGCCTGAAGCTCGGTGACAGTGCCCTTCCTGCCCAGCTCGGTGTCCTGGACCAGGTAGGCGCGCAGACCCAGGTAGTCGTAGCTGTTGGCGTCGAAGACCAGTTCCTTGCGCTCGTGCGTCCGCTCGTCCGTACGGGCCAGCGCCACACCGGGCCGGCCGTCGCCGTCCTGCGCCTTCTCCACCACGACGACGCCCGGGATCTTCGCCGCGGCACGATAGACCGCCGCTCCCGTCTCGGGCGGCAGGATGTTCTCGCGGATCAGGCCGCCCACGTACTCGAAGAGCCACTGGTCGGACGAGCCGGAGTACGCGGCGTCCGCACGGAGCTTCTTCAGCAGCGCGTCGGGGTCGGTGGGCAGCGCCTGGAGCGAGGCGTAGGTCTGGTTCCGCAGGTCCTCCAGGTAGCCCTGGTCCCCGGCGCGCGGAGCCGACCAGATGATGTCGTCGCCCGGCTGCTTGAGCCTGCTCCGGACCTTCTCGGGGTTCTGGGACGTCCAGGACTCGCGGTAGTACGTCTTCAGCCTGAGGGGGTTGCCGACGTCGGCCTGCATGTTGGAGTAGTGCGAGCGCACGTAGACGAACTGGTTCTTGCCGACGCGGGTCGCGGGGCGCTCCGCGGCGTGCTGGGCGACGTTCTCCATCAGTGCTCCGACGCCGTCCGCCGAGGCCACCTCGACCTTGACCACGGGGGCCGCGCTGTAGTGGTACCCGGTGTCGCCGCCCTGCCCGGGACCGGCGAGGAAGGTGAAGGCGAGCGCGCCGGCCGCGACCATGCCGACGGGCACGGCGTACCAGGCGCGGTTGCGGCGCGGCCGCACGGCCGCCTCCGCCTTCTCTGCCCGGTCCTGGACCTGGACCTGGTGGATCTCGTTCATCAAGTGCTCCTTGAGCAGCCGTTGGCGGTCGCCCGGCAGGAACGGTCCGTGCGGCTCGGGCAGCTGCGCCCTGAGCTCTCCCGCAGCCTTCTTCGCGTCGGCACTCATCGGTTCCCCTCCCTTTCGTTCGACCTGACCGCGGTGGCGCGGTCACTTCGGTACTGTCCGGCTGATCCAGGTAGTTCCATGTTTGTTGCGGTTCTTGTGATTCTCGTTGTCTCGTCATCGGTGAGGTCCCTCAGCCGCTTCCGGGCCCGGGAGAGCCGTGAGCGGACCGTCCCGACGGGGACTCCCAGCGCGCGTGCGGCGTCCCGGTAGTCCAGGCCGTCCCAGACGCAGAGCAGGAAGACCTCCCGTTCCTTGGGTCTCAGGCGTCCCAGCGCGGCCTGCGTGGCGGCGAGCTGATCCGCGTCATGGATGCGGCCCACCAGTTCGTCGGCGAAGTCCGGCACGGCGGGCCTGACGGGCATCCGGGTCAGGGCCGCCTCGTGCCTGCGGGCAGCGCGGCGGGTGTTGCGCAGGACGTTGGTCGCGATGCCGAGCAGCCACGGCCTCAGCTCCTCGTCCGACTCCCGCAGGGTCCCGCGCAGCCGCCACGCCTCCAGGAAGGTCAGCGACACGACGTCCTCCGCGCCGGCCCAGTCGCCGGTCGAGCGGACCGCGTACCGGAACACCGTCTGCGCGCAGTCGTCGAAGAGGCCGCCGAACGCGTCCGGGTCACCTGCCCGTATCCGGGCCCTCAAGGAATGCTCCACATCAGGTCCTGTCCGCAGCGGACAGGGAGTTCCCGTGAGCTGGATCACACGCACATCCGGCCCCTGCGATGCTTGACCTTGACGCCGTGTGAGGCCTTGCACTGGGAGACATCATGTTCACCATCGGAGACTTCGCCCGGTACGGGCGGGTGTCGGCCCGGATGCTGCGTCACTACGACGCGGTCGGGCTGCTGCACCCCGACCGTACCGACCCGGCAACCGGCTACCGCTACTACGGCGCCGCCCAGCTCGCCCGGCTCAACCGGATCATCGCCCTCAAGGACCTCGGCTTCACGCTCCAGCAGGTGCGGGCCGTCCTCGACGAGGAGGTGGGCCCGGACGAGCTGCGCGGGATGCTGCGGCTGCGGCGGGTGGAGCTGGAGGCGGCGATGGCGGCGGCGGCCGCCAGGCTGGCCCAGGTCGAGGCGAGGCTCCGGTCGATCGAGAGCGAGGGTCGCATGCCCAGGGAAGATGTTGTGATCAAGAGCGTTCCGGCGGTACGGGTCGCCGAACTGACCGGCGTGGCCGCGGGGTACGAGCCGGAGGACATCACTCCGGTGATCGGCCCGCTGTACGAGCGGCTGTTCCCGCTGCTGGACGAGGCCGGGGTCTCCCCGGCGGGCCCCGGGATCGCCCGGTACGAGGATGCCCCGGACGGCGGCGGCGCGATCGTCGTCCACGCCGGGGTGACGGTCTCGGCGCCGGTGGGGCCGCTGGGTGACACCGGGGTCACGGTGGTCGAGCTGCCGCCGTTCGAGGCGGCGACCATCGTGCACCGGGGCTCGATGGCCGGGATCCTGCCGACGGCCCAGGCCCTGGCCCGGGGGATCGACGCGGGCGGCTACCGCTCGGCGGGATATGCGCGCGAGGTCAATCTGGAGTGCCCCGCGGACGAGGAGAAGTGGGTGACAGAGCTCCAGGAGCCGGTGACCCGGGCCTGAGCGGGAGAGGCCGGGCGGTCCGCGCAAGGCCCCCGCCCGAGCAGGAGAGGCCGGGCGGTCCGCGCAAAACCCCCGCCCGAGCAGGAGGGCCCGGGGCGGTCCGCCCAACGACCACCCCGGGCCTGAGCGGTGGGGGCCGGGGCCGGTCCGCCCAACGACCACCCCGGGTCTCAGCAGGAGGGGCCGGGCCGGTCACCCGAGGACCGCCCCGGCCCCTCCCCCGTTCACGCCCCCGTACCGGGTCCCGCCCACAGCCCGTCGGCGGTCAGCCCGAGCAGGTCGATCGCGTTGCGGCGCACGATGCGGTCCACTACGTCGGCGTCCAGGTGCCCCATCTGCGACTCGCCGACCTCGCGCGACTTGGGCCAGGTCGAGTCGGAGTGCGGGTAGTCCGTCTCGTACAGGACGTTCCCCACCCCGATCGAGTCCAGGTTCTTCAGCCCGAACGCGTCGTCGAAGAAGCAGCCGTAGACGTGCTCGGTGAACAGCTCCGACGGCGGCCGGTGAACCTTGTCGGCCACCCCGCCCCAGCCGCGGTTCTCCTCCCAGACCACGTCGGCGCGTTCCAGGATGTACGGAATCCAGCCGATCTGGCCCTCCGCGTACATGATCCGCAGGTTCGGGAAGCGTTCGAACTTGCCGCTCATCAGCCAGTCGACCATCGAGAAGCAGCAGTTGGCGAAGGTGATGGTGGATCCGACCGCGGGCGGGGCGTCGGCCGAGGTCGACGGCATCTTCGAGGAGGAGCCGATGTGCATCGCGATCACCGTCCCCGTCTCGTCGCAGGCCCGGAGGAACGGATCCCACTCGTCCGTATGAATGGACGGCAGGCCGAGATGCGGAGGTATCTCGGAGAACGCCACGGCCCGCACCCCGCGGGCGGCGTTGCGCCGGACCTCGTCGGCGGCCAGCTGCGCGTCCCAGAGCGGGACCAGGGTGAGCGGGATGAGCCGGCCGTGGGCGTCGGGACCGCACCACTCCTCGACCATCCAGTCGTTGTACGCGCGCACCCCCAGCAGCCCGAGCTCGCGGTCCTTCGCCTCGGTGAAGGTCTGGCCGCAGAAGCGGGGGAAGGTCGGGAAGCAGAGGGCGGACTGGACGTGGTTGACGTCCATGTCGGCGAGCCGCTCGGGCACCGAGAACGAACCGGGACGCATCTGCTCGTAAGTGATGACTTCGAGCTTGATCTCGTCCCGGTCGTAGCCGACGGCGGTGTCGAGCCGGGTGAGCGGGCGGTGCAGATCCTCGTACACCCACCAGTCACCGATCGGCCCGTCGTCCCCCTTGGCACCCATCACAGGCGCGAACTTGCCGCCCATGAAGGTCATTTCCTTGAGCGGCGCCCGGACGATGCGCGGGCCGGAGTCCGCGTACCTGGACGGGAGCCGGTCCCGCCAGACATGAGGGGGCTCCACCGTGTGGTCGTCCACCGAGATGATCTTCGGGAAGGTCTCCATGCGTACCAAGGTAGCGTTGATCTGACGAACCGTCAGCTATCTGGACGGGGCCCCGTTCCACAATCGTTGTCGAGGGCTTGTGCAGAGAGTCACCCGCTGCTGACGCGGCCCCCTTTCACAAGGCAGACTGTTGACGGCGATACCAACGGTATGGAGCAATCCGGATAGCCCCGACGGGATCCGGACATGTGTGACCGTGCCGGGCAGCGCACAGAGCGGGACAAGGAGACAGCAATGGGCCGTGACGACGGGCCACGGGTACGTGTTCCGGAGCAACGCGCCCCGGAGCAGCGGTCGGCGGAACAGCAGCCGGCCGAACAGCTGACAGAGCGGCAGCAGCCGGCGCAGGACACCGGTCTGCGCTTCTCCGTGCTCGGTCCGGTACGAGCGCGGCGGGGCGACGAGACGCTGCCGTCCGGCTCACCGATGCAGCGCGCCCTGCTGACGGCTCTGCTGCTCAGGAGCGGGCGCACCGCCACGGCGGCCGAACTCATCGACGCCATCTGGGGCGAGGACCCGCCCTCCCAGGCACTTGCCGCGGTACGCACGTACGCCTCGCGCCTCCGCAAGACCCTGGGCCCGTCGACCCTGGCGAGCGATTCCGGCGGGTACGCCATGCGGATCGGGCCCGAGGCGCTCGACCTGACCGTGGCCCAGGACCGGGCGGCCGACGCGGAGAAGGCCCGGGCATCGGGTGACCGCAGCCGGGCCAGGACCCTGCTGAACGAGGCGCTGGCCCTGTGGGACGGCGAGGCCCTGGCCTCCGTTCCCGGCCCGTACGCGGAGTACCAGCGCTCCCGGCTGGAGGAGTGGCGGCTCCAGCTCACCGAGACCCGCCTCGACCTGGACCTGGAGGTCGGCTGCCACGCGGAGGCGGTCTCCGAACTCACCGCACTGACCGCCGCGCACCCGCTGCGCGAACGGCTGCGCGAACTCCTGATGGTCGCCCTGTACCGCAGCGGCCGCCAGGCCGAGGCCCTCGCCGTCTACGCCGACACCCGGCGGCTGCTCGCCGAGGAACTGGGCGTCGACCCGCGGCCCGAACTCTCCGCGCTCCAGCAGCGCATCCTGCGGGCCGACGAGGAACTGGCCCGCCCCGCCGACGAACCCGCCCCGGCCGCCGCACCGGTCCGCCCGGCGCAGCTCCCGGCGACGGTCCCCGACTTCACGGGCCGCTCCGCCTTCGTCCGGGAACTGGGCAACCGCCTCGCCACCGCGGAGGCCTCGGTCATGGCCGTCTCCGCCCTCGCCGGCATCGGCGGCGTCGGCAAGACGACCCTCGCCGTGCACGTCGCCCACCAGGCCCGCCGGCACTTCCCCGACGGCCAGCTGTACGTCGACCTCCAGGGCGCGGGCTCCCGCGCCGCGGAGCCGGAGACGGTCCTCGGCGCCTTCCTGCGCGCCCTGGGCACTGCGGACTCGGCGATCCCCGACTCCCTCGACGAACGCGCCGCGCTCTACCGCTCCACGCTCGACGGCCGCCGCATCCTGGTCCTCCTGGACAACGCCCACGACGCGGCCCAGATCCGCCCCCTGCTCCCCGGCACGGAGGGCTGCGCGGCCCTGGTCACCAGCCGGGTCCGCATGGTCGACCTGGCGGGCGCGCATCTGGTCGACCTGGACGTGATGTCGCCCGAGGAGGCGCTCCAGCTCTTCACCCGCATCGCGGGCGAGGAGCGCACCAACTCCGAGCGCGAGGCCGCCCTCGACGTGGTCGCCGCCTGCGGCTTCCTCCCCCTCGCCATCCGCATCGCGGCCTCCCGCCTGGCGGCCCGCCGCACCTGGACGGTCTCGGTCCTGGCCGCGAAGCTCGCGGACGAACGCCGCCGCCTGGACGAGCTCCAGGCGGGCGACCTCGCGGTGAAGGCCACGTTCGAACTCGGCTACGGCCAGCTGGAACCGGCCCAGGCCCGCGCCTTCCGCCTCCTGGGCCTCGCGGACGGCCCGGACATCTCCCTGGCGGCAGCGGCGGCCCTGCTGAACCTGGAGGTGCACACGGCGGAGGACCTCCTGGAGGCCCTGGTCGACACGTCCCTCGTGGAGTCGGCGGCCCCGGGCCGCTACCGCTACCACGACCTGGTCCGCCTGTACGCGCGCTCGTGCGCGGAGCGGGACGAGGAGGCGCCGGAGGAGCGGGAGCAGGCGCTGTCGCGGCTGCTGGACTTCTATCTGGCGACCGTCGCGTGCGTCAGCGCCATGGAGAAGCCGGGCGACACTCTCGTCGATCACCTCTCGCCCACCTCCTACAGCGGCCTGACCTTCTCCAGCCGGCGCGATGCCCAGGACTGGCTCTACGCCGAGGCAGGGACCCTGCTGGCGTGCGCCCGTCAGTCTGCAGGCGGGCGGACACTGCCCCACGCCATCGATCTGTTGTGGGTTGCAATCGAGCTGGCCGAGTCGGGAGCGAACTCCAAGGAGTACGAAGCAACGGTCATCGCAGCCTGCAAGGCGGCGGAACTGGCCGGCGACGCCAAGTCCGAGGGCAGGGCCCTCATCACTCTGGCCAATGTGCACCATGTCTCCGGTCGCTTCGACCTGGTCGACCACGAATGCCGACGGGCGTTGCAGCTCTCCGCAGTCGCGCAGGACCCCCTCCCGGCATGCTGGGCGTCGAACCTGCTCGGCATCATCGCGCTCTACGAGAACCGGCACGCGGAGGGCGAAGAGCATCTGACGCGCGCCATAGCCCACTTCCGTGATGTCGGGGACCGCCCTGGGGAGGCCGCTGCGCTGTGCAACCTGTCGCGTGTTCACCTGGCGATGGGGCGGACGGCCACCGCCGTATCGCTCGCAGAACAGGGAACAGCGATGTACGACGAGATGGACCACGCGCTCAAAGGCGCCAACGGGCGCTACGCGTTGGGGCTCGCACTTACTCAGAGCGGACAGCTGGATGCTGCCGCGGACAGCCTGAGGGAGGCGTACCAGGTCTTCAAGGACAGCCGGCAGCGGCTGTACGAGGGCATGGCGCTGTTCCGCCTCGCAGAGGTCGATATCGCGGCCCGGCGCCCGGCCCGGGCTGCCGCCAACTCCGAGATCGCGCTCACCGTTCTCCGGGGCATAGGAGGGGAATGGCGGCGTGCCAATGTCCTGACCGTCCTCGGGAGGTCGCTGTCCGGTATCGGGCAGACCGACCGCGCGAAGGTCTGCTGGCGCGAGGCCCTGACCATCTTCGAGACGCTCGGCTCCCCCGAGGCCGCCGATGTGCGAAGCCTGCTCAACCCGGCAGAAGTCGCCTGACCGTTTCCGGACGGGACGTTCATCATTCGTTTATCGCCACACGGCACTCTCTACCTAGTCGATCCGTCGCGTCGGGGGGCAGACGGGGCGACAGCCGGCCGTAGCACTAATGTGAGCGGCCCCGACAGGCCCGTCCGGCAGTCCACGGGGGAACAGCCGGACGGGCCTTGCCGACCCAGCACGCCGAATCACTAACGGGAGTAGACGATCATGGCCGACGCACAGAGCAACGAGCCGATCATCAAGCCGCTCAACACCCACGCCACCAGCGAGCCGGCGAACATTCTGGGCAAGGACGGCCAGCTGAAGCCGCTCAACACCCACGCCACCACGGCGCCGGAGGGTGAGGCGGAGGACAAGACCGACAACACCCACGCCACGAGCGAGCCGGCCAACTAGAGCTGCAATTCGACGGGGTACGGGGGGAGTGGCCGCGGCGGCGCGGAGGGGGAGCCGTCGCGGCCGCTGCACGTCCGAGTGCGGCCGGTCCACGCGATCACGTCAGTGTTCGGCCACTTCCCGTCAGAGGGCTGCCGTCATCGCCCCCTCTGCCCTCAGCGTCACTTCACGTCCGGAAGCCCGCTCGGGAGTCCGGCGCGGGCTGAGCGCATCAGCGCCCCCGCAGCTCCCCCTTCACCACCTTGCCGCTCGCGTTGCGCGGGAGCTCGCTGACGAACTCCACCGCCCTCGGCACCTTGTAGTTCGCCATCTCCCGCCGTGACCACGCGATCAGGTCGTCCGCCGTCACCGTGGCGCCCGGCCGGCGCACCGCGTACGCCTTGCCGACCTCCCCCAGGCGGGGGTCGGGGATGCCGATCACCGCGACGTCCGCGACGTCCGGGTGCAGGCCCAGGAGCTGTTCGATCTCCGCCGGGTAGGCGTTGAAGCCGCCGACGATGAACATGTCCTTGATCCGGTCCGTGATCCTGAGGTTGCCGTCCTCGTCGAGGATCCCCACGTCACCGGTGTGCAGCCAGCCGTCCGAGGTGATGGTGGCCGCCGTCGTCTCCGGGTCCTCGAAGTAGCCGCTCATCACGTTGAAGCCGCGGACCAGGATCTCGCCCGGGGTGCCGGGGGCGGCCAGGACGCGGAGTTCCGTGCCGGGGATCGCCCGGCCCGAGGTGGAGGCGATGACCTCCGCCGGGTCGCTGCGGCGGCACATCGTGACGATGCCGCTCGCCTCGGAGAGGCCGTAGGCGGTCAGGACCGTGGTGATGTCGAGTTCCGCGCGCAGGCGTTCGACCAGTTGGAGGGGGACGACCGCCGCCCCCGTCACCACCAGGCGCAGAGCCGAGAGGTCGTGGGTCGCACGGGCCGGGTGGTCCAGGAGGGACTGGTGGAGCGTGGGCGGGCCCGGGAGGACCGAGATGCGTTCGGCCGCGATGTTGGCGAGGACCGTGTCCACGTTGAAGACCGGCTGCGGGATCATGGTCGCGCCCCGCATCAGGCACGCGATGATGCCCGCCTTGTAGCCGAAGGTGTGGAAGAACGGGTTCACGATCAGATAGCGGTCGCCCTCGCGCAGACCGGCCAGCTCGCTCCAGATCGCATAGCAGCGCAGGGTCTGCGCGTGACTGATGACGGCGCCCTTGGGGCGGCCCGTGGTGCCCGAGGTGTAGATGATGTCGGAGGGGGAGGACGAGGCGATGGTGTCGGCCCGTTCGCGTACCTGCGACGCCGATATCCCCTCCCCCGACGCCAGGAAGTCCTTCCAGGTCACGTAGTCGTCGGGCGCGGAGTCCGCGAGCACCACCACCTTGTCGAGGTGCGGGAGTTCGACCTCGGACCGGCGCAGGGACGCCACGTACGACGTACCGAGGAAGGTGCCCGTGACGAAGAGCAGTTTCGCGCGGCTCTGCTCCAGTACGTACGCCGCCTCCGTGCCCTTGAAGCGGGTGTTGAGCGGGACCAGGACCGCGCCGGCCGTCACCGCGCCCAGCGCGGAGACGATCCAGTCCGCGGTGTTGGGCGCCCAGACCGCGACCCGGTCCCCCGGCTCCACGCCCGAGGCCATGCACGCGGCGGCGGCCCGCTCCACTCGTTCGCCGAGTTCCGTGTACGTGATCCTGGTGCGGCCGTCGACCACCGCCTCCCGGTCCCCGTACCGCCCGGCCGCCGCCCGTACCAGATTCGGGACGGTGGACCATTCCTCGTCGCCGCGCATCTCGTGCCCTCCCGTCGTCGAACCGGAACGCCGTAGCCGCCCCGTAGCTGACTATCCGTCAGATTAGCTGTAGCCTCCTCCGCTGTCAGCAGTCATGACGGTCTCGGAGGTGGCGGGTGGCGACGCTCAAGGACAAGGCAGCGATAGCCGGTATCGGGCAGACGGAGTTCGCGAAACATCTGCCCGAGTCCGAGAAGACCCTGGCGTGCCGGGCGATCATCGCGGCGCTCGACGACGCGGGCATCGCCGCGTCGGAGGTGGACGCGTTCGCCTCGTACACGATGGAGGAGACCGACGAGGTCGAGGTGGCCAAGACGATCGGCGCCGGTGACGTCACCTTCTTCAGCAAGGTGGGGTACGGGGGTGGTGGTTCCTGCGCGACCCTCGCGCATCTGGCGGCCGCCGTCGCCACGGGACAGGCGAGCGTGGGCGTCGCCTGGCGGTCGCGGAAGCGCGGGTCGGGGCCGCGGCCCTGGAAGAACACCGCCGTGCAGCTGCCCACCCCCGCCCAGTGGACCCGGCCCTACGGGCTGCTGCGGCCCGCCGACGAGATCGGGATGCTCGCCCGGCGGTACATGCACGAGTACGGCGCGACCCGCGACCACCTCTTCAACGTCGCGCTCGCCTGCCGCAACCGCGCCAACCAGAACCCGGCCGCGGTGATGTACGAACGCCCGCTGACCCGCGACATGTATATGACCTCGCGCTGGATCAGCGAGCCGCTCTGCCTCTTCGACAACTGCCTGGAGACGGACGGTGCGCTGGCCTGCGTGATCGTCTCCGCCGAACGGGCCCGCGACTGCCGGCAGAAGCCCGTCTACCTCCACTCCGTCGCCCAGGGACTGCCCGCCCAGCACCACGGGATGGTCAACTACTGGAACGACGACCCGCTCACCGGCCCCGCCTGGACGGCGGCCCGACAGCTCTGGAAGCAGGCCGACTTCGGGCCCGAGGACGTCGATGTCGCCCAGATCTACGACGCGTTCACCCCGCTCATCCCGCTCTCCCTGGAGGGGTACGGATTCTGCGGGCGCGGCGAGGGCGCCGCGTTCACCGAGGGCGGGGCGCTGGAGAGCGGTGGGCGGCTGCCGATCAACACGGGCGGCGGCGGGCTCAGCGAGGGGTACGTGCACGGCTTCAACCTCATCAACGAGGGCGTGAAGCAGCTGCGCGGCATCTCCACCGCCCAGGTCCCGGACGCCTCGACCTGCCTGGTCACCGCCGGGGAGGGCGTCCCCACGTCCGCCGTACTGCTGAGGAACTGAGGAGCTGACCGACATGGATGGACTGCTGCTGCCCGTCGTCGACGAGGACGGCGCCCCCTTCTGGGAGTACGCCGCCCGCGGCGAACTGCGCGTCCAGGCGTGCGCCGCCCCCGACTGCGGGCGGCTCCGCTTCCCGCCCCGGCCGTGCTGCCCGCACTGCCAGTCGTTCGAGAGCGAGTGGCGGGTGATGAGCGGACGCGGCCGCATCTGGTCGTACGTACTGCCGCACCCGCCCCTGCTGCCCGCGTACGCCGCCCAGGCCCCGTACAACGCCGTGATCGTCGAGCTGGCCGACGCCCCGGAGATCCGGCTGGTCGGCAACGTGGTCAGCGGGCCCGACGCACCGCTGGACTCCGTCGATCCGGCGCGGCTGCGGATCGGGGCGGCGGTGAAGGCGGTCTTCTGCCCCGCCTCCCCCGACGCGACCCTGGTCCGCTGGCTGCTGGAGCGGTGAGCGCGGATGGCGCTGCGTACGGAGACGGACAAGGAGACCGGGGTGGCTCTGCTCACCCTGGACCGGCCGGAGAAACACAACGCGATCGATCTCGCGACCGCCGCCGAACTCACCGCCGCCTGGCGGGCGTTCCGGTTCGACGACGAGGTGCGGGCCGTCGTGGTCACCGGGGCCGGCGGGCGGGCGTTCTGCACCGGCATCGACCGGGGTGCGGACGTCCCGCAGCCCTCGTCCCCGTACACGATCGACGATCCGCTGCTCGCGATCGGGCCGAAGGCCAACGACCTGTGGAAGCCGGTGATCGCGGCCGTGGAGGGGATGGCCTGCGGCGGGGCCTTCTACCTGCTGGGCGAGGCGGAGTTCGTCATCGCGTCCGAGGAGGCGACGTTCTTCGATCCGCACACCACGTACGGCATGGTCAGCGCGTACGAGGCGATCGCCATGGCCCAGCGGATGCCGTTCGGCGAGGTGGCCCGGATGTCCCTGATGGGGACGGCGGAGCGGGTCACGGCCCGGCGCGCTTACGAGACCGGTCTGGTCAGCGAGGTGACGCCGCCCGGCGGCGCGGTGGCGGCGGCGCTGCGGGCGGCGGCGGTCATCGCCTCGTACCCGACGGGTGGAGTCCAGGGGACGGTGAGGGCGCTCTGGTCCGCGAAGGAGGCGGCCCGGGCGCAGGCCTTCGCCCACGCCCCGCACCTGATCGCGCTCGGGAACCTGGCACCGGAGCAGCAGGCGGAGCTGTTCGAGGGGCGGGGCGGGGGCGGTGAATTCCGGTTGCGGTGAAGGTGGTGCGGCCGGCGCCGGTGCCGGTCAGTAGCTCAGCTCGGCGGTGACCGAGCACTTCTTCACCCGGGAGACCTTGCTCGGGTGGACCATGCGGACGGAGACCGTCTTCGTCTCGCCGCTGTCCGCCTCCACGGTCGCCTCACCCGTGTCGACGGTGTTGCCGACCGCGTCGAGGAACGTCACGTCGACCTCGTACGTGTGGCTGCCGAGCGCGTTCGCGGTGAGCCGCACGGTGGAGCTGGTGACGGCCTTGCGCTTGCCCTTGCGGGGGGCCGCGCAGCGGAAGACGTACGCCTGCGGGGCGTCCGTCGCGGTGGCGGTGGGGGTCGGGGTGCCGTACGTGGAGCCGGAGGAGCCGCTCGACGAGCTGTAGTCGTCATCGTCGTCGTAGTCGGTGTCGTGGTACGTGCCGTTGCTCTTCTTGGAGTTGGAGCACCCACCGCCGCTGCTGCTGCTCGACTTGCTCTTCCCGCTCCGGCTCTTGCCGCCCTTGCTGCCGCTGCTGAACCCGGTGAGGGCGAGTACCACCGCCACCAGGACCACTGTGAGCTTCACGTGTTGCCGCACCATCGGTACGTCCCCCTTGTGTTGTCCCTCTTGCGTGCTGCGGGCCGGCCGGGCTGCCGGACGGCCGCGCGACACCGTAGCGCACAGCATGGCGGGCCCCGCCCGGCAGTCCGGTCATGCCCCTGTCACGGTCTCGTCATCATCTGTCTGGTGGCGAGGGGCATGGCCCCGGCGTAGCGTCGAGTCGAGAGCGGTGATGATCCGCGTCACCGGCCGGCGGCGCCGCTCACGCCTGCGGGAGGTCCGGAGATGATCCGCAACGTCCTCGGCTCGATCGTCGCTCTCCTAGGAGCGGCGGCCGCCGTGCTGAGCCCCTTCCGTGACTGGTACGACGGCCGCCTCGGGCGGTACTACGGGGTCGACGACCTGTTCACCGGCGTCACCGGGGCGCACCCCGCCGTGCTCGGTTCGATCCTGCTGCCCTTCCTCTTCGCCGCGGTCCTGGCGGTGGTGGGCGTGGTGCTCCGCTTCCGGCCGATGGTCGCCCTGGCGGGCGTGCTGGTACTCGGGTTCACGGTGCTGTGGATGGTGCGCCAGGGGCAGGCGGAGGGAAGCCTGACGGTCGCGGGCGACGGTTCCGGACTGCAGCAGGGGGTGGCCGGCGCGGCGGGCGGTGGCGTGCTGCTTCTGCTGGGAGCGGCGCTGATGTCGGGTCGGGGCGCGCGGCGTGACCGGCTCGAGAAGCCGTACGAGGCGCCGGGGTCCGCCGCTCCCGATACATGGCCGCCCACGCGCGAGCCGGGCCCCTCGGTCCAGACGAGTCCCTGGCCGGAGCCGGAGGTGGACCCGTATGTGGGTCCGGGGCCGTCGTCGGGTCCGCCTTCGGGTCCGTCCGGGCCGCCGTCGGCTTCGTCGTCGAGCTCGCCGTCCGGGCCGCCGCGTGATCCCGACACCGAGCCGACCGCGACATACCCGGTCCAGGACCCGCCCGACCGGCCGGACAGATCAAGCCCGTCCGGCGATCGAGGCGAAGCAGCAACCGACCCAAGCCCGTCCGGCGATTGAGGACGAAGCGGCACCCGGGCGCACCCGGCCCCCATCTGTACCGGCCTCCCCATCCCCGGTTCCGTCCTCAAACGCCGGACGGGCTTGAGCGGTCGGCCAAGCCCCGGACAGGCTGGGTGGGTCGGCCGAGCCCGGCCGGGAAGACCTACGCACGGGCCCTGTTGCCCGTGCCCGTCCCTTCCAAGCCCGTCCGGCGATCGAGGCGAAGCAGCAACCGACCCAAGCCCGTCCGGCGATTGAGGACGAAGCGGCACCCGGGCGCACCCGGCCCCCATCTGTACCGGCCTCCCCATCCCCGGTTCCGTCCTCAAACGCCGGACGGGCTTGAGTGGTCGGCCAAGCCCCGGACAGGCTGGGTGGGTCGGCCAAGCCCCGCACCAGCCGGAGTGGTCGGCCAAGCCCAGGACGGGCTGGAGGGGTCGACCGGCCACGCCCGGGACGGGCCAGGCTGGTCGGCCGAACCCCGGACAGGCCAGGCTGGGGCCAGGCCCCGCACCAGCCGGAGTGGTCGGCCGAGCCCGGGCCGGGAAGGCCTACGCGCGGGCCCTGTTACCCGTGCCCGTGCCCTTCAGCGCGTCCAGCGCGTACACGCAGCGGTCCTTGCTGCACGCGTAGACCACCCCGCCCTGCGCCACCGGCGAACCCGTGATCTCGCCGCCCGTGGCGAGCTTCCAGCGGAGCTGGCCGCCCGCCGCGTCCAGCGTGTACAGGACGTGGTCGGCGGAGCCGAAGTGGACCCGGCCGTCGGCGACGACCGGTGCGCCCACGACCTCGCCGCCCGCGGCGAACCGCCACTTCGGGGTGCCCGTCACCGCGTCCAGCGTGTACAGCGCGCTGCCGCTGCCGACGTGCACGTTGCCCGCCACCACCAGCACCGGCTCGATCGACTGGCGGGACTCCGTGGCGATGCGCCAGCGGTCCTTGCCGGTCGAGGCGTCCAGCGCGTACACCGTGCCGAGGTAGTCCGCGAGGTACACCCCGCCGCCGGTGACGGCCGGGCCGGGGGCGAAGGCGGGCGGCGAGAGGAAGACCGCCGGTGACTCGAAGTGCCAGCGCACACGCCCGGAGCCGATGTCCACGGCGAGGACCCGGGTCCCCGCGGAGACGTACACATAGCCGTCCGGTGCCGGGGTCACCCGGACCGGAACCCCGCCGCAGGACGCCGCGTCGCCGACCGGGTAGGACCAGCGCTCGGTGCCGGTACGGGCGTCGACGGCCCGCAGCCGGGCGTCCTGCCAGAGGTAGACCGTGCCGTCGTGGAGGGCCGGTCCGGCCTCCGCGTTCTCGAAGTCCGTCTGCGCGCCGGTGGTCTCCCACAGCTTCTCGCCCGTGGACGCCTCCCACGCCTGCACGCCGCCGCCCCGGGTACCGGTGACGACCGTGCCGCGCTCGGCCTTCAGGGAGTACACCCACGCGTCGGTCTGCAACCGCCACCGCTCGCTGCCGCTCGTCGCATCCAGGGCGTAGAGCGACGGCCCGTCGGAGGCGAGGATGCTGCCGCCGTCCACGGCCATCGCCCAGGCCACGTCACGGGTCTTGAACTGGCGCCGCCCGTTGCCGGTGTCCAGCGCGTGCACCTCGAAGGAGGTGACGTACAGCAGGTCGCCGACGACGACGGGGGTCCCCCACACGTCGTTCGACATCCGGAACCGCCAGGGCCGCCAGCGCCCCGGGCCGGCGGGGGCGCCGTCGGGCGCGTGCGCCGGGGCGGGCACGGGGGCGGTCGGGGCTGTCGGGGCGGCGACCACCCCGTTCACCCCGGCGGGCGGGCGCACCCAGCCGGTCGCCGGACCGGCTTCGGCGGCGGCCGCCGAAGCGCGTACGTCCTGGGCGCGCGGACCGGGACCGATCGGCACATGCGCGCCGGGCAGCCGCACCGGACCGCCTGCGTCGGGTGCCTGCACAGGCGGGGCGGCGGGCGGGCTCGCTCCGGTGCCGCTGCGCCATGCGTTGTCCCAGTCGGAGGCCGGCGGCTGCGGGGGCGGCGCCACCGGTACGGGCGGAGCGGGCGGCGCGGCGGCGACCGCGCGGCCGCCGCCGCGGCGCTGTTCGATCATCTCGGTGGCGGCCTCCGGCAGCCATGCCGACGCCGTACCGCTGTCGTCGCTGCCGGAGGCGAAGAGGTGCGGGGAGAGCTGGGCCTGCAGCTCGGCGGGGGTGGGCCGCAGCGAGGCGTCCATCTGCATGCACGACTCGATCAGCGACCGCAGGTCGTCGGGCAGACCGCTGACGTCGGGGCCCTCGCGCAGCAGCATGAAGACCGTCTCGACCGGGTTGGCCCCGTGGAACGGGGCATGGCCGGTCGCGGCGAAGACGAGCGTCGAGCCGAGCGAGAAGATGTCGCTGGCGCCGGTGACGCTGCGCGAGTCCCTCGCCTGCTCGGGCGACATGTACGCGGGCGTGCCCACGGCGACGTTCGTCATGGTGAGCCGGGTGTTGGAGACACCGGACGCGATCCCGAAGTCGATCACCCGGGGACCGTCCTCGACGACGAGCACGTTGGACGGCTTCATGTCGCGGTGGACGAGCTTCGCCCCGTGGATGGACTGCAGGGCCTCCGCGATGCCCGCCGCCAGCCAGCGCACGGCCTGGGTCGGCATGGGCCCGCACTCATTCACTATCTCTTCGAGCGAGGGTGCCGGCACGTAGGCCGTGGCGAGCCAGGGCACGGCGGCGCGCGGGTCGGCGTCGACCACGGCGGCCGTGTAGAAGCCGCTGACGGCGCGGGCGGCCTCCACCTCACGCGTGAAGCGGACCCGGAACAGCTGGTCCTCGGCCAGTTCCGTACGGACCGTCTTGATCGCCACCCGCCGGCCGGACGCCGAGCGGGCGAGATAGACCAGCCCCATGCCGCCGGCCCCGAGCCGTCCCAGCACCTCGAACGGGCCGATCCGCCTCGGGTCGTGCTGCGTCAGCTGCTCCACCACTTGCCTGCCACCTCCCCGTACGGACCTCCGTGAGGAGAGGTCCGCGAAAAACCCGCCGTGTGCAGCGTCTCATCAGTGGGCACCACCCGGCGGTGCGCACCCCGATTCTTCCTGGCCGAGGCCCGGGTTGCGAACCCGGGGGCGGATCGGGGTGTCCTGTGGCACTCCGTGCCGTATCAGGACAGCGGCGGTTGAAGTACGGCGAAGACGGCGCCCTGGTCGTCCTGGAGGACCGCCATCCGCCCGTACGGGATGTCGAAGGGCGGTGCGGAGACCCTGCCCCCGAGCCGGACTGCGGTGCGGACCGACGCGTCGCAGTCCGCCACGGCGAAGTAGCTGAGGAAGTAGCTGGGCATCACGGCGGGGAACGCGTCCGTGATGACGCTGCGCCCGCCGACCGCGGTGTCGGGGCCGGGTTCGGTGCCTGCCGGGGACCACATGCGGTAGTCGACGCCGGACTCCGCGGTGCCCGGATCGCCGGTGCCGGACTCGTCCAGGTCCGCGGAACGGAAGCCGAAGACCTCCTCGTAGAAGGCGTCGACCGCGTCCCTCTGCCGGGTGTAGACCTCGGTCCAGCAGAAGGAGCCGGGCTCGTTCTGCTTCTGGAATCCCTTGCGCTCACCGGCCTGCCAGAGGCCGAACACCGCGCCGCCGGGGTCGGCGGCCTGGGCGAGCACCCCCGACCGGCCGACCCGGACGGGGTCGGTGATCACCTGACCGCCGGACTCACGGATCCGGGCGACGGAGGCCACGATGTCGTCGGTGGCGAAGTAGACGCCCCAGGCCGTCGGCATCCGGCCGTCCTGCTTGGCCGCGAGGGCGGCGACGAGCTTTCCGTCACTGAGTGCGTCGGCGAAGGGTCCGTCGCCCGCCCGGAAGGTCCAGCCGAAGAGCTCACCGTAGAAGCGCTTGCCCGCCTCCAGGTCCGGGAGCTGCACGTCCACCCAGCACGGCGCGGACTGCGCGAATGCGGCCATGGGCCCGGATCCTTCCGTCGCGATGACGCTCATCCGTGGTGACGCTCGTCACACCCAACGTAGCCGCGCACCGGGTGGCCCGCGCTCCGACCCTGCCGAAGCGAACATATTTTCGATACAAGACCCCGGAGCACGGCCGTCGCGCCGCCCTCACGGAAAGTTATCCACGGAAGTTGTCCACAGGCTGTTGATAACACTAGTCGGACTGTGGGCGCCCGAGGCGGGAGACCATGGGGCGCATCCCCCGAAATCCCCCTACTCCCCCCACCGCGCCTGCCGCACTCCCCATTTGCAGTCGGCCGAATCGCGCTCCGATCACCCGTCGGTAAGCTGACGGCATGACAGGACAAGTACGCACCGTCGACGGCCGCGTGGCCGGTCGACGCGGACAGGCGACGCGGCAGAAGCTGCTCGACTGCCTCAGCGAGATGCTCAGCTCCTCGCCGTACCGGGACGTCAAAGTCATCGACGTCGCCCGGAAGGCGGGGACTTCACCCGCAACCTTCTACCAGTACTTCCCCGACGTCGAGGGCGCAGTCCTCGAAATCGCCGAGGAAATGGCCAAGGAGGGTGCCGGACTGACCGAATTGGTCGCCGGGCGCTCCTGGGTCGGCAAGGCCGGATGGCAGACGGCCGAAGAACTCGTCGAGGGATTCCTCGACTTCTGGCGGCGCAACGACGCCATCCTGCGCGTGGTCGACCTCGGCGCGGCCGAGGGCGACAAGCGGTTCTACAAGATCCGTATGAAGATCCTGAATTCCGTCACCAACTCCCTTACGGATTCGGTGAAGGAGCTCCAGGCCAAGGGCAAGGTCGACAAGGACGTCAGTCCCGCGGCCATGGCCGGCTCCCTGGTCGCGATGCTGGCCGCCGTCGCCTCGCACCAGAAGGGCTTCACCACCTGGGGCGTCAAGCAGGCCGAACTCAGGCCGAACCTGGCGCTGTTGGTGCATCTGGGCATCACCGGCAAGAAGCCCACGAAGTAGCGCCCGCGCCGGAACCCCGTACTGGGTGACGCGCGGTGATCCCGGGTGCCCCAGGTCCTGTCTCGCCGACGGCGGACCACATGCGTGGTCCGCCGTCGGCGTACCCGGGACGGGGCACACCCCCTCGGCGGGGACCCTCCCGTCACCCGGAACCATCACGCAGGACGGTCACCACCGCTCCAACGGCCCCCATCGCTCCGACTCACTCCACCCGCCGCACCCGCTCCAGTCACTCCAACCGCTCCAACCGGAACAGCCGGATCTCCCGGTCGATACGCGCCTGGTACGCGGCATAGGGCGGCCAGAACTTCAGCGCGGTCTCCCACACCCGGGCCCGCTCCTCCCCTGCCAGCAGCCTTGCCCTTACGGGAATGTCGCGGCCCTTCCAGTTGATGACGGCCGCCTCCGGATGCGCCAGCAGATTCGCCGTCCAGGCCGGATGACCCGGACGGCCGAAGTTGCTGCCGACCAGAATCCAGCTGCCCGACCCACCGTCACCCGGTTGCGGCATGCAGGCCAGCGGGGTGGTCCTGAGCTGCCCGCTGCGCGCCCCCGGCACCGTCAGCACCACCCCCGGCAGCATCTGTGCGCTGAGCAGCACCCGGCCGCGGGTGAGCCGGTGCACCGTGCGGTCCATGGCGGGCACGACGTGCGGGGCGATCCGCGCGAAGAGGCGGGTCGAGGACACCTTCTGGACGAGCCGGACACCGGGCGGCATCAGACCGCCACCTGTCCGGCCGCGCGCCCGCCGTGCGACTCCCGGCCGAAGAGCCCGGCCCGCTGCGCCGCGTGGTCGCGGAGCCGGTGGACGGGGCCGAGGAGCAGTTCGTCGGATGCGGCCCGCTTGAAGTAGAGCTGGGCCTCCGGCTCGCGGGCGAGGCCGCCACCCCCGTGCAGCTGCACGGCCTCGGCGGTGGTGATCCGCAGCACCTCCAGCGCCTGGGCGAGCGCGAGCCCTCCGGAGTCGGGCTCCAGGACCGCGTAGTGGGCGGCCGACCTGGCCGACTGGACCCGTACGTACAGGTCGGCCAGGCGGAGTTCCACGGACTGGAGGGAGCCGGTCGCACGGCCGGACGACTCGCGCGCCTCCAGCTGGGCGGCCGCCTGCTCCAGCACGCTCGTGGCCGCGCCGGCCGCCTCCGCGGCGAGCGCGACGGCGGCCGTGCGCCCGGCGGCCGCGAGCGCGGCCGTCGCGTCCACGGCGTCGTCGGCGCCGAGGAGTTCGGCCTCGGTGTCACGCAGCTGGATCCGGGCGAGCGGCCGGGTCTCGTCGAGCGAGGCCTGCCGGGTGCGGACGAGCCCGGCGGGCGGCTCCGGCCCGTCGGTCCTGACCAGGAACAGGAGGGTGCGGCTGCGCGGGAAGCCGCCCGTGTGGGCGGCGACCAGGAGCAGTCCGGCGCTGTGCCCGTCCAGCACCTGGGGCGCCTCCCCGTACAGCCGCCACCCGCCGTCGCCGCCGGCCGGCCGGGCCTGGACACCGCCCGCCCGGCCGCCGCCGGCCCAGGCGCCTCCGGTGGGATCGCCGGTGAGACCGAGGGCGGTGGAGAGCGAGCCGCCGGGGACGGCCAGGGCCGCGGTGAGCTCGCCCGCCGCGATGGACGGCAGCAGGGCGGCACGCTGCTCTCCGGTGCCGAGGGCGAGGATCAGGGGAGCGGCGAGCACGGCGGTGGCGAGCAGCGGGGACGGCAGCAGGGCCCGGCCGGCCTCCTCCAGGACGACGGCCAGCTCGGCCGTCCCGTGGCCCCCGCCTCCGTACTCCTTCGGGAGGGCGAGCCCGGGCAGTCCGAGGTCCCGGGAGAGCCGGCGCCAGAGCGCCGTGTCGTATCCGTCCGGCGGTGCCGCGGCACTCCTGACGTCGTCGGGTGCGCCGCGTGCGGCGAGCAGTTCGCGAAGGGTGCGGCGGATCTCGTCCTGTTCCGCGGTGAAGGCGGCATCCATCGTCGGGCTCCTTCCCCTCAGAGGCCGACGGCCTCTGATCTGACGGGCCGTCATGCTAGGGGTGAAGCGGCGAGATTCCCAGAGTCGCGCAGGGCGACACGCACCACAAGATCCCCCCACTTCACCGAGGTTCACCCTTCCCGTATCTGATGTACCGTCAGATTCATGTCTGCCATGCCCTCTTCTCGCCGCAAGGTCGCTGTCGTCGGCATATCCCTCGCCGACTGCGGACGCGTCGACACGGCCACCCCGTACGCCCTGCACGCCCAGGCCGCCCGCCGGGCCCTCGCCGACTCCGGCCTGGACCGGTCGGTCGTCGACGGCTTCGCCTCCGCCGGCCTCGGCACGCTCGCCCCGGTCGAGGTCGCCGAGTACCTGGGGCTGAAACCCACCTGGGTGGACTCCACCTCGGTCGGCGGATCGACCTGGGAGGTCATGGCGGCCCATGCGGCGGACGCCATCGCGGCGGGCCGCGCCAACGCCGTACTGCTGGTGTACGGGTCGACGGCCCGGGCGGACATCAAGGCGGGCCGCCGGACGTCCAACCTCTCCTTCGGGGCCCGCGGCCCGCTCCAGTTCGAGGTGCCGTACGGCCACTCGCTGATCGCCAAGTACGCGATGGCCGCCCGCCGCCACATGCACGAGTACGGCACCACGCTGGAGCAGCTGGCCGAGGTGGCGGTGCAGGCCCGGGCGAACGCGGCGGCCAACCCGGACGCGATGTTCCGCACCCCGGTCACGGTCGACGAGGTCCTCTCGGGCCCGATGATCGCCGACCCGTTCACCAAGCTGCACTGCTGCATCCGCAGCGACGGCGGCTGCGCGGTGCTGCTGGCGGCCGAGGAGTACGTACCGGACACGGCGAAGGCGCCCGTCTGGATCCTCGGCACCGGCGAGCACGTCTCGCACTCCACCATGTCGGAGTGGGACGACTTCACGGTCTCCCCCGCCGCCGTCTCCGGCCGCCTCGCCTTCGAGCGGGCGGGGGTGCGTCCGGCGGACATCGATCTGGCGGAGATCTACGACGCGTTCACCTATATGACGCTGGTGACGCTGGAGGACCTGGGTTTCTGCGCGAAGGGCGAGGGCGGGTCGTTCGTGGAGAAGGGCCGCACGGGTCTCACCGGCGAACTCCCGGTCAACACGGACGGCGGCGGCCTGTCCGCCTGCCATCCTGGGATGCGCGGACTGTTCCTGCTGGTGGAGGCGGTACGCCAGCTCCGCGGCGAGGCGGGGGACCGGCAGGTGCGCAAGGCGGGGGGCCGGCTGCCGGAACTGGCGGTGGCGTCGGGGACGGGCGGCTGGTTCTGCTCGTCGGGGACGGTGGTGCTGGGACGGGGGTGAGGGGCGGGGAGCCCCGGCCCCCTCGGCGCGGGCCCACACGGCGACGACGGTGAGTACGTCCTCCAGCCCTTCGAAGTCGTCCGCGTTCCGGGCCGGCGGAGGGATGCGGCGCGGGGCGGCGACCGGACGAGTCGGCGCTTGCCGACGGAAGCGCGAAGGAGGCCAGTGCGGCGAGGACCGCCACACATGCCGAGAGCGCCAGCGCACCTCGAAGGGACCACGCCGCGACCGGTCCGCCGGCCGCCGCCCCCAGGGCGAAACCGGTGATCTTCAAGCTGGCACCCGTGGTGAAGATCTGGCCTCGCAGGCGTTCCGGAGCCTCTCGATGGCGAACGGCGAACAAGGCGGTCAGCTGGGGTCCCTCACCCATCCCCACGACGAGCACGGCCACGACGAGCACGGCAGGTTGCCCCCACATCGCCAAGGCCGGCCCGGCAGCCTGGACGAGGGCACCGGCCCGGATGACCGTGCCGGGGGCGGCCGGACGAGGAAACCGGGCGAGTACGGCGTTGGCCGCCAGGGCGGAGACCGCAGCGCAGGAGAACAGCACCGCGCCGCGGCCTGCACCGCCCAGGACCCGCTCGCCGAGGAGCGGGACGCACGCCATCAGGATTCCCTGGGCAATGCAGGAGACGACCGAGGTGAGGGTCGCCCGGGCCAGTGCCGGCCTTCCGGCGATGACCCGCATTCCGGCAGCGAGGTCGCCGGTCACCGAAGTCTTCCGAGCACACCGCGCCCGGCCGGGACGGGCCGGCAGCATCCACGCGGCGGGCAGCGCCACGACGATGAGCGCCACCGAGACCACCACGGCCGCCGGGGCTCCCAGCACCGCTGCCACGCCGCCGGCGAGAGCCGGACCGGCCAGACTCGCCACGCCGAACGTCATGGCGTCGAGCGCGTTCGCCCGGGGCAGACCGCCGTCCGGCACGACCTGCGGAAGCTGGGCCGTCCAACCGCCCGACAGGGCCGGTCCCAGCAGCCCCGTCAGCACGGCGATCGACAGGGTGACCGCGAACGGCAACCGGCCCAGCCCCATGAGGACCGTCCCCAGCCCCGCCCCGTACAGGACGAGGGCCCCGGCCAGCAGGCGCCCCGGCCGGCCCGCCCTGTCGAGGAGCACCCCCAGCACCGGGCCCCCCACCGCCGCGGAGACCGTGATGCCGGCAAGGAGCGACGACGCCTCGACGGCCGATCCGGCCAGGGCGAAACCGGCCAGCATCAGCGCCGGCCCCGACATCTCGTCCCCCGACCGAGCAGCCACCGCCCCGGTGAGGTACCAGCGAAGCAAGTAACGCTTTCTCATCACCGAGACGTTACGGAGGTAACTCAAAACCAGGCAAGATGCGTTACATTCCCCCGGTGTCCTTCAACAGTGACGACTGGTCCACCCGGCACTCCGTGCTGGCCACGGCCCGGCGCACCGCCGCCCTGGTCAACGTCCTCGCCGGCGAGCGCCCCACTCCGGGCGAAGTGGCCGACGTACTCCGCGCATACGGCGAGACAGACCCCATCGACCTCACCGACCGCGACATCGCCGGGATGCGCGCAGCCGCCGCCCTGCTACGGCAGGTCTTCGCCGCCGAACACGCCGACGGCGCCGCGACCGCCCTCAACGGCCTCCTGCGGGACCGCACCGGACCGCTCCGCCTGACCTCGCACGGGGGCAGCACCCCCTGGCACCCGCACCTCGACCGCGACGACGACGCCCCCTGGGACGAGTGGCTCCTCGCCTCGTCCTGCATGGCCCTGACCGTTCTCGTCTGGGACCGTCAGAGCCCGCCCGGCAGGATCTGCGCCTCAGACAGCTGCCGGAACGCCTTCATCACCCAGGGCAGCGGTCCGGAACGCCGCTTCTGCTCCCGCCGGTGCGCGACCCGCGAGCGGGTCGCGGCCCATCGCCGCGCCCGGTCCGCCGAGCAGCCGGGCGAAGCCGAGCAAGGCGGAAACAAGTAGGTCGGGATCGGACCCGACGTCGCCCGGATTCCGCCGCGCCAGGTCAAATGGCCACATGACCGACGCATCGGCCTCCGCCGCACACCGCGCCTTCCTCGACCTGCTCCACGCCCAGCGCGTCTGGGACGTCGAACTCCCCGCCTTCGACCCGGCCGCGGCACCCCCCGCTCCCCTCCCCCTCTTCCATATCTGGTTCGCCGAGGCGGTCGCCGCCGGGCAGGCCGAGCCGCACACGATGACCCTGGCCACCGTCGACGGCGAGGGATTTCCCGACGTACGCACGCTGATGCTGCACGACGCCGACGAGCGCGGCTGGCACTTCGCCACGCACGCCACCAGCGCGAAGGGCCGCGAGCTCGCCGCCCGTCCGCACGCCGCACTCGGTTTCTACTGGCCCGCGCAGGGCCGGCAGGTGCGGGTCCGGGGCCCCGTCACCGTCTGCTCCCCCGCCGAGAGCAGCGCCGATCTGCACGCCCGCTCCACCGGGGCCCTGGCCTCGGCGCTGGTGGGGCGGCAGAGCGAGGTGCTGGGCTCGACGGGGGAACTCGACCGGGCCTCGGACGCCGCGTGGCAGCGGGCCCGGGAGGAACCGGAGGCGGAGGTGGCGAGCTGGACGCGGTACGTGGTCGAGCCGCGCGAGGTCGAGTTCTTCCAGGGCGACGCCCGGCGGCGGCACGTACGGCTGCGCTACCGCCGGGAGGCCGGGGCCGGAAGCGGGGCAGGATCCGCGGCCTGGGAGCGGGAGCTGCTCTGGCCCTGACCGGCTCCGCCTCCGCTCACCGGCCCCACCCCTCCGCCCTCGCCCGGAACTCCCGGCCCCCGGCCCCGCCCCGGCCCCGGGTCAGGTCACCGTGATCGCCTGTACGGGGCAGGCGCGGGCGGCTTCGCCGACCATCGGCCCGGGACCGGCCTCCGGCAGGAGCTCACTGAGCCCGTCGTCGTCCTGCGTGAACACCTTCGGTGCGGCGAGCGCGCACTGCCCGGCCCCGATGCACACGTCCCTGTCGATATCGATCCTCATGTCCGTCCTCCTGCTGCTGCTCGCTCTGCGGTCACCACGTCACGGGCAGTTCGAGGAGCCCCTGCACCGTGTCCCCCGGCTTGAACGGGATCTCCTCGGCCGGCACCGCCAGCCGCAGGCCGGGCAGCCGGTCGAAGAGCGCGGGCAGCGCGATCTCCAGTTCGGCCCGCGCGAGGTTCTGGCCCAGGCACTGATGGATGCCGAACCCGAAGGCGACGTGGTTGCGCGCGCCGCGGGCGAGGTCCAGCTCGTCCGGCGCCGGATAGACGGCCTCGTCCCGGTTGATCACCGCGGTGGACAGGAGGACGCCGTCGCCCGCCCGGAAGGTCACCCCGCCCACCTCGATGTCCTCGACGGCCACCCGCGAGATCCCGTCGGCGATGGACAGGAAGCGGAGCAGTTCCTCCACCACGTGGGCCATCCCGTCGGGGCCGCCCGCGCGCATCAGCGCCAGCTGCTCCGGGTGCTGGAGAAGGGTGAGGGTGCCGAGCGAGATCATGTTCGCGGTCGTCTCATGGCCGGCCACGAGCAGGATCTGGGCCAGCCTGACCAGCTCGTCCAGGTCCACCGCCCCCGTCTCCAGCTGCTTGGCGATGAGCTCGTCGAGCAGCCCGTCGCCCGGGGCGCGCCGCTTCCGCTCGATCAGGACGCGGAAGTACTCGCTGAGCGCGTCCCGCGCCTCGTCGACGTCGGACCCCGCGGGGCCGCGCAGCAGCCTGCGGGACTGCGCCTCGAAGAACTCGTGGTCCGCGTAGGGCACGCCGAGCAGCGCGCAGATGACCATGGAGGGCACGGGGAGCGCGAAGGCGTCGACCAGCTCGGCCGGCGGCCCCTGCTCGGCCAACGCGTCGAGCAGCCGGTCGACGATCTCCTGGATGCTCGGCCGCAGCGCCGCCGTCCTCCTGACCGTGAAGCTCGGGATCAGCATCCGGCGCTGCACGTTGTGCTCCGGGTCGTCGACGCCGAGCAGTTCGACGCGCCGCTGGGTGGTCGCCGCCAGCCGCGGGGCGAAGAACGGGAAGGCGGGATTCTCCCGGTCGGACGACAGCCGCGGGTCCACGAGGAGCGCCCGGGCCTCGGCGTGCCCGGTCACCAGCCACACCGTGCGGCCGTCGAAGAGCCGGACGCGGGACACCGACTGCTGACCGCGGCTCGCACTCGGATAGCCGGTCGGCGGGTGGTAGGGGCAGGTGCGGTTCTGCGGGAAGGAAACGGTCTCGGTCCTGGTGTCGGTCTCGGTCTCGGTCTCGGTCTCTGTCCTGGTCTCTGTCACGGCGGACCTCGCAAGGAGAGGGGGGTGTCGTACCGATCACCCACCACTAGATGCCTGAGGCATCTAAATGGCTAGGTGATGTTCGGCCAGATCCCCCGCACCGGACACCCTTATCCGCTTTCGACACCTTGGGGGCACTATGGGAGGCAGGCGAGGACTGGAGGTCACCGATGACCAAAACCCGTAGCCGGTACGCCCCCGACCGCGGTCTGACCACACGCATGGTCACCACCATGTTCCTGATCGGGCTGCTGTACGTGGTCCTGGTCGGCGTGCTGCTGGCCGTGCTCCGCGGCGCCTGGCCGATCATCCTGATCATCACCGGGGGCATGTTCATCGCCCAGTTCTGGTTCAGTGACCGCATCGCGGCGTTCAGCATGGGCGCCCGCGAGGTCACACCCGAGCAGGCGCCGGAGCTGCACGGCGCGATCGACCGGATCTGTGCGCTGGCCGACATGGCCAAGCCCCGGGTCGCCGTCTCCGAGAGCGACGTGCCGAACGCCTTCGCCACCGGCCGCAGCGAGAAGACGGCCCTCGTCTGCGCCACGACGGGGCTGCTGCGAAGACTGGAACCGGAGGAGCTGGAGGGCGTCCTCGCCCACGAGATGTCGCACGTCGCGCACCGCGATGTCGCCGTCATGACGATCGCCTCGTTCCTCGGCGTGCTCGCCGGCATCATCACCCGTGTCGCGCTGTGGGGCGGCTTCGCGCGCAGCAACCGCAGCAACGACCCCTCGGGGATCATCATCATGCTGATCCCCCTGATCAGCGCGGTCGTCTACGCCCTGAGCTTCCTGCTCACCCGGCTGCTCTCGCGGTACCGCGAACTCTCCGCCGACCGCACGGCCGCGCTGCTCACCGGCAAACCCTCGGCCCTGGCCTCCGCCCTCACCAAGGTCAGCGGGCAGATGGCCCGCATCCCGACGGAGGACCTGCGGAAGGCGGAGCCGTACAACGCGTTCTACTTCGTTCCCGCCTTCTCCTCCAAGGAGAGCCTGAGCCGGCTGCTCTCCTCGCACCCGACGCTGGAACAGCGCCTGGACCAGCTGGCCCGCATCTCCGCCGACCTGTCCCGTCCGTAAGGAGTCCCCGTGGGTCTGCTCGACACCATCCTGGGCCGCAGCAAGCCGGCCCGCCCCGACCTCGACCAACTCTTCGCCGTCCCGTCCGCCGCCCTCACCCTCCAGGCGGCCACGGGTTTCGTGCCGACGGGCCTGGGGTCGGTGTGCTTCGCGGGTGTGGAGGGCGCCACGTTCGCCCGTATCCAGCAGGACGTACGGGAGCTGCTCGACGCGGACACGGAGCGCGGCGGCATCCCGGTGGAGTTCAGCCGGGACACGTACGGCTACACCTGGCTGCTCGCCCGCCAGCCGGCCGAGGACACCGCCGCTCTGGTCAACGACCTGCACGCGGTCAACACGCTGCTCCAGGACGGCGGCTTCGGCCCGCAGCTGCTCTGCTCACTGATCGGCTTCCGGGACGGGGAGGGCCGGTCGCTGGCGCTGGTCTACCTCTACAAGCGCGGCACGTTCTACCCGTTCGCCCCGGTGCCGGGCGGCGGCGAGAAGCGGGACAACCAGCTTGAGCTGCAGGTCCGGGCCGCCCTCGGGGACGACCTGCGGGTGGAGAAGGACCTGGGGCGGTGGTTTCCGGTGTGGGGGGCGCCGGGGCTGTGAGGCCCGACGCCCCCCACTACGGGATCGTCAGGCGGCGGGGGCGACGGGGGCGCCGTCCTCGCGCGCGGAGGACAGTGCGGCCTCGACCACGGCGACCGCCGCGTGGATGTCGTCCGCCGTCACCAGCGGGGTGCGCCCGTAGCGGATGTCGTCGCGGAACTCCTCGAACAGCCGCCGCAGCGCCGTCGTCCCGGCGGGCCCGCCGACCCGACGGGGCGCACTGACGCCGTCCGCCCCGCGCACCGCGAACGACGGCGCGTCCTCGTCGGCGAGGACGTGCCCGTGCGAGCCGAGCACGCGCAGGCTGGACGAGACGGGGGCGGGGCCGACACCGGCGGGCGTACGGGCCACGGTGACGGTGGCCACCACCCCGTTGCGCAGCCGCAGCGAGAGAACCGCCGCGTCCTCGACACCGTAGGCGTCGTGTGGGCCGTCGAAGAGCGGCGGATGGGGCGCGGCGCTGCTGAAGGCGACGACCTCCTCGACGTCGAGGCCGGTGAGGTGGCGGATCGCCAGGGCCGGGTACCAGCCGAAGTTCATCAGCTCGCCGCCGCCGGACAGGGCGGGGTCGCAGACGAGTTCGGGGCGCTCGACGGTGGCTCCTTCGAGTCCGCCGGCCGCCAGCCACTCCACGTCCACGGCCAGGGGCAGACCGATCGCACCGGAGTCCACGATCCGCCGGGCCCGCACGATCTGCGGGGAGTAGAGGCGGTGCACGGCGGTGAGCAGCCCGCGCGAGCGCCCGGCTGCGTCCCGGAGCCGCTGTGCGTCGCGGGAGTCGGTCGCCGCCGGCTTGTCGACGATGACGTGGCAGCCGGCATCGAGCGCTCGCACCGCGAGGTCGACATGGCGGGTGGGCTCGCTGCACACGAGGGCGATGTCGCAGGAGGCGAGACCCTCGTCCAGGTCGAGCAGCGGGATGCCCGTCGCGCGTGCGAGGGCGGCGCTGTCCTCGGCGAAGGGACTGTCGGCGGTGTCGGCGCAGCCGACGACCTCGAACCCGGGCATGGCCTTCAGCATCGGTACGTAGTCGCGGGCGTGCCGGACCCCGGATGCGATGAGGACTCTCATCTCAGCAGACCTCCTTGACGTCGACGGGCCGGCCTTCGTCGGCACTGAGCTGCGCCGCGTGGGCGGCGGCGAGGGCGGCGCGCACCTGGCGGGGCGCGGTCAACGGGGCCGCGGCACCGTCGAGTACGTCGCGCAGGTGCCGGGTCTGCTCGGTCATCGCGCCCTCGATCGATGCAGGGGCGACGGGGGACGCGGCGTGCACGCGCGGCTCGTCCTCGCTGCTGTGGTGCAGGGTGCCGGACGTGCCGGAGAGCATGAGGCGGCGGACGAAGGTGCCGCGCTGGACGAGGGCGTAGCAGAGCTCGATGGTGGCGAGGGCGCCGCCGGCGAAGCGTACGAGGATCTGGAAGCTGTCGGGGGTCGGCATCCCTGCGGCCCAGGTGTTGCAGGGGCGGGCGAACACGCGGACCGGTTCGTCGTCCATGAGCCAGGTCAGCAGGTCGAGGGCGTGCACCCCGTTGTGGGCGACGTGGCCCCCGGAACGGGCCGAGTCCAGCTGCCAGCCGCGCCAGCCCCCGGACCAGACGTGCCCGGTGTACCAGGTGAGGTGGGCCAGCCGGGGCGTGCCGATCGCACCTTCGGCGACCGCGCGGGCGATCTCCAGGTGGACGGGCTGGAAACGGGCGGTCTGGGCGACGAGCAGGGGCCGGTCCGCTGCCTTCGCGGCGGCGAGGATCCTGTCCGCGTCGGCCACGTTCAGCGCGGCGGGCTTCTCCAGCAGGACCGCCCGGCCGGCCCGGAGCGCGGCCACGGAGAGGTCGGCGTGCGACTCGGGCGAGGTGCACACGGCGGTGACGTCGACGTCGTCGGACCAGGCGGTGGCCGGGTCGGTGGACCAGGTGGCTCCCTCGGCGAGAGCGGCCAGCGCGGCGGCCCGTTCGGGGTGCCGGTCGACCACGTGGGCCAGCCGCACCCCCGGGACGCCCGCGAACGCGGCGACGTGGTCCCTGGCGATCGCGCCCGCCCCGATGACGGCCACGCGGTGGTCGCCGCCCTGCCGTCCGGCTCCGCGCGGGCTCTGGTCTCCGGTCACTGGATCGGGGGTCATCCGGCTCCTCACTGCACTTCCTGACCTGTCTAGGACATCAGACATCTTATGTCCGATGTCCAGGACTGAACACCCTGGTACGGAGTCGTGGAACATCGGGAGGAAGCCGACGCCGAGGATTCATCTCGCTTGGCGCGTTGCTCCTGGCGCCATCCGGCAACCCGCGGAACGGCAACCGACAGCCTCGACCCGATCAAGGCTTCGGCGGTGCGCCGCGTATGTCACGTGGGGTTCCGTACCGGTTCCGTATCGCGCTGCAACGTCCGGTCGCGCCGGGGGAGCAGGAGCGGGGTGGCCAGCATGAGCAGTCCCGCGACCGTGAGGGCGGCGCGTGGGCCCGTGGCGTCGGCGAGCAGTCCGGCGAGCGCGGTGAGGACGGCGATGGACGCCTGCTGGCCGATCGACCAGGCCGACAAGGTGCGGGCGACGAGATGCTCGGGTGTGTGTTCGAGCCGGTAGGTGGCAAGTACCGGGCTGTACAGGCTCATGTTGATGATGATCGCCAGCTCGATGGCCATCACGGTGACCAGGCCGACAACGCCGGGGCGGACGAAGGCCAGGCCGATCAGCCAGACGGCGCGCAGGGTGCCGACGGTCCGGAAGACCCGGTGCCGGCCGTGGCGGGCCACGACACGGCGGGCCAGCCGCGAGCCGATGAGCCCGCCGACGCAGGGAGCGGCGAAGGCGAGGCCGTACTGCCAGGGCGGGAACCCGAGTTGGCGAAGCAGAAGCACCGCCAGCAGCGGTTCGGTGGCCATGATCAGACCGGCGACGGCCATTTGGTTGAAGTAGAGCGCCCGCAGGACGGGGTGCCCCAGGATGTGCCGCCAGCCGTCGAACAGTGCGCCCGCCCGGGCCGGGCCTCCGCCGGGCTTCTGCGGCGCTTCCTCCCGGCCGCCGATCGCCGTGATGCACAGCGCGGACACCAGGTAGCTGAGCGCGTCCGCCACCACGGTGACGACCGGCCCGAACACGCCGATCGCCGCCCCGCCCAGCGGTGGCCCGACCGCGATGGAGCTCCAGTTCGTGGACTCGAACCGCGCGTTGGCCACCAGCAGGTCGTCCGGCCGGACAAGGGCCTTGAGGTAGGCGCCACCG
Source organism: Streptomyces sp. NPDC002809 (assembly GCF_040295435.1). Classification (NCBI taxonomy): domain Bacteria; kingdom Bacillati; phylum Actinomycetota; class Actinomycetes; order Kitasatosporales; family Streptomycetaceae; genus Streptomyces; species Streptomyces sp. NPDC002809. Next base: position 55,311 of record NZ_JBEOVJ010000011.1, on the reverse strand, counting down.
GCCGCGTTGAAAGCGATCTTGGCCGCGGCGACCACGGCCGAGATCACCAGCATCTGGACGAAACCGAGCAGCCCGAAGGCATACGCGACCGGGATCGTCGCCATGGCCGCGAACCGGGTCAGGTCCATCATGATCATGACCGGGCGCTTACGCCGGAACTCCACCCACGGTGCGAGGGGAAGCGCGATCAGCGCGCCCACCGCCGGCCCCACCGCCGACAGCGCGGACACCTCGCCGGGACTCGCGTCCAGGGCCAGCACGGCGATCAGCGGCAATGCGCCGAACCCCAGCCCCGACCCGTAGGCGCTCACCGCATACGCCGTCCACAGCCGGCCGAACCGCCGGCCCAACGGTCTCCTGCCCCTCATGCGCAGCACTCCCACCCGAACAAGCCGACGTTGACCCGTGAGAGCTAAGCGAGTGGCACAGCAGCAGGTCAAACAACCGCACAGCCCGCCACCTACAACCATCGGTTGTTCACTAGGGTGGATCGACGTGGACCTCGAAGCAGTACGCACCTTCGTCACCGTCGCGGAAGCGGGCCAGTTCCAGAAGGCCGCCGCGGACCTGTCGATCACCCAGCAGGCCGTCTCCAAGCGCATCGCCGCACTGGAGCGCAGTCTCGGCGTGCGGCTGTTCACCCGCGCCCCCCGCGGCGCCGAGCTCACCATCGACGGACAGGCGTTCCTGCCCCACGCGCGCGACCTGCTTCGCGTCGCCGAGCGCTCGGTCGCGTCCGTGCGCCCCGGCCGTCGTCCGCTGCGCGTCGACGTGATCGCCTCACGCAGCGCACAGTCGGGCCTGATGCGGGGCTTCCACCGCGCGTACCCCGAGATCGAACTCGACGTGGTGATGCTGTTCGAGATCGAGACGGCCGTCACCGCGATCCGGTCCGGTGCGATCGACGCGTCCTTCCGCGCCGTCGGCGCGCCCGGCCGGCCCCTTCCCGAGGACATCGAGTCCGTCCGGGTGCTCGACGAGCCACTCCAGCTCCTCACCGGCCCCGCGCACGCACTGGCGGGCGCCCGGTCGGTGACCGTCGCCCAGCTCACCGGGCACCGGATCTGGATGCCCGGCATCGTGCCCGGTACCGAGTGGGGCGCCTACTACGACGACCTGGTCGACGAGTTCGGCCTCACCATCGAGGCGACCGGGCCCAACTTCGGCTCCGACGCGCTCCTCGACACCATCGCCGACACCCCGGCCCTGGCCACCTTCATGGGCGAGCACACCCGTCTCATCTGGCCCACCGGCCACGGCCTGCGCCGCATCCCGGTAACCGGCCCGGCGCCGGTCTACCCGCACTCACTCCTCTGGCACCGCGACAACCCCCACCCGGCACTGGCCACCCTCCGCGCCCACCTCGCCGCCGCAACGGCCCGCCCCGGCGCCGCCGGGACCTGGACACCGGACTGGGTGAACCCGCGCTGAACGCACGGACGCCCCCGCGCCCACGGGTCCTTGGTCAGCCGTTCGCGGCGTGCCCCGGGAACGCGGTCCGGGCGGCGGGGGCGACGGCGAAGGTGGGACCGTCGGTGACCTCGGGGTCGCGGACGTGGACGGCGTGGGGGCAGATCACGGGGGCGCGGTGGACGTACTTCCTGCTCGAACCCGGCGCGAGCCAGGACTTCGGCCGGCCGCCCGGCGGCCCGCCGATCCCATGCCGCGCATCCGGTGAAGGCGGCGCCGCGCAGTCCCGCGGCGCCGCCCTCAGGTGCGCTTGAAGTACTCGATCTCCCCGAGGGCGATCGACCGCCCGACGCCCTGACCTGCCGCTTCCCGTACGACGAAGCGGATGGAGACGACATCGCTGATGCCCGTCCGTATCGTCTGCTCGCCGGGCTTGTCGGTGAGTGTCCAGGCCTTCTCGTGGACCTTTCTGTCCTTCGTCGTGATGAAGAGCTCCACCTGGGTGGGCCTGGCACCCTGCTGGAACACCTCGGGCTTGGTCGACACACCGGCGTGGACTGTGACGCCGACCAGCCGGAACGGCTTCTCGAACTCGGCGGTCAACGAGGCGTCGAGCTTCGGGGCACCCCAGTAGCTGTTCGTCACCCCGTCCACGGCCGACTTCGCCGGGTGGCCGGGGACGGCGGCGCTCGCGGAGACCTCGGCCGGGCTGATCTCCCCCGTACCTCCGAGCTTGTCCCGTACGTCCTCGACGACATAGCGCCCCGCAGGCACGAGCAGGAAGCCCGCGACCAGGAGCCCGACGATCAGCAGGGCCAGCACGCTCCCCCGCAGCAGACGCCCCGAGCCTGCCCGCACCTTGCGGTCGAACGGCCACCTGGTACGCCACCAGGGCAGCGGTTCAGCCTGCTCGCCCGGATTCAGCGGCGCCGCGCAGCGGCCGCAGAACTTGCGTCCCGGCCGGTTGAGGGTCCCGCACGACGGGCAGGGGAAGCCGTCCTTCTCCTCCTGCGCCGCCACCGGTCTGACGACGGGGCGCTGGGCGATCGGCACGCCGGGCCGCACGGCCCCCACGGGCTCGTCCCGCACGGGCGGTTCCGGTCGCACCGGCCCCGGCGGCGCCGGTCGTACGGGAGCGGGCGAAGCCGGTCGTACGGGGGCAGGCGGGGCCGGCCTTGCGGGCGCGGCCGGAGCCGGGGCCGGTGGGGGTACGGGGGTGGGCTCGGGCGCCACCTCGGGCTTCGGGGCGCGCGGGGGCTCCTGCGCGGCCGGAGCAGGCGCGGGTGCGGCGACCGGGGCGGGGGTCTCGGCCCGATCCGGAGCGGGTGCGGGGCGTGGGGCAGGGACCGGGGTCGAGGGTGCGGCCGGGGCCGGAGGCGCGGCCGGGGTCGGCGGCGGTGTCGCGGCCGGCGGCGGTGTCGAGGCCGCAGGCGCAGGCGCAGGCGCAGGCGCAGGCGGGGCGATCGGCTCCGGGGTCGACGGGTCGTCAACTTCTGCCACAGGGGAAGTAGTTCGGGCGCGTCGCGACGACCACCCCAAATACGTACCGCAGCTTCCGCAGAAGTCCTCGTCCTCCTCGTTGGCGGCTCCGCACGCCGGGCACGAGCGCGTCACGTCAGTCTCCTGTTGTCTCGTCCGGTGCGCCGGGCAGGATCTCCACCCGGCAGGTGAGGTGAGCGGGGCACGAGGCCTGGACGACGCCCAGGATGCGGGCCGCGTCCACCGGCCTCCCGGCCGGCGCACGGACCCGTACCAGCAGTTCCCCGGTCGGGGCGGGAGGCAGCTGTCCCCCCGGCTCCGACGACCAGGTCGCGCCCCCGCCGTCGTGGATGACGGCCTCCACGCCGAAGCAGAGCCGGAGGTGTTCGGTGAGGCCGCGGCGGGTTCCGCGCCACCGGTGGAGCTCGACGGCGCGGGCGACGACGGCCCGGCGCAGCTCCACCGGCCATGCGGCGTCGATGTCCGCCCCCACCCAGGACGAGAGCCAGGACAGGAAGTCGTCCGGGGTGAGCGCGGGGTCGAAGTAGGCCGGGAGGTTGTCGAGGGTGGACAGGACGGGTGCCAGGACCGTGTCCAGGCCCGCCGTGAACCGCTGGGCGAGGTCGTCGTCCGCGTACAGGGCGGGCAGCAGCCCGCCGATCGGGTAGCGGCTGGGGAGCCCGGGGACCGCGGCCCTGGTCACGGGCGCTCACCGGCCCCGGCCGCGGTGACGACGACCTGGTGCTGGTGGGAGAAGACGAGGGCGTTTGCGGCGACGTCGATCCGTTCGGCCGCCGCTCCCCGTCGTCCCGTGAGCGGGTCCGCGGGGAACAGCCGCACCTCGTCCACCAGGCGGACTCCGCGCACGTTCTGCAGTACGGCGAAGATCTCCCCGTACTGCACGGGCCTGCCGAAGGGCCAGCCGGTCCGGTCGGCGCCGCCCCGCAGCGGGTCGATGTGGCGGAACAGCGCGTCGAGAGCCTCGGCACGGACGCGGTCCACGTCACCGTCGGCCGCCACCAGTTCGGCGACGACGGTGACGCCCTGGTAGGCGGGCGGTTCCACGATCAGCCGGGTGCCGACCAGCCGCCGTTCGTCGAGCCGCGCGGTGACCTCCGACAGCACCGAGTCCGGGGGGATCAGCTGCTCGAACCGCAGCCTGCCTCCTTCGTCGGGTACCGCGTCGGGGACCACCAGGACGCGCACCGCACCGCCCTCGCCCGCGACGGCGGGCAGGCAGCGGACCCTGCGCAGCGAGGGTGCGGCCTCGCGGGCGATGACCTCGTGGTCCTCGGCCGTGACCGCCCGTTCCTGGACCCGGAGGATGTGGGGCGCGCGCACCTTGGCGTTCTCGACGCTCTCGCCGTCGACCCCGCCCCGGGCCGCCTCGCGGTTGTCGACGCCGGCGACGTACGGCACCGAGCTGCGCAGGACGCGGATGGCGCCGCGGGCCACGTTCCCGGCCGCGCCGCCGCCCGTCCGGTAGCGGGGGATGCGGAGTTGCGCGCCCTTGGGGGGCACCGCCCCGTAGACACGCATCGTGCCGTCCGCTTCGCGGACCTCCGGCGGGAAGGCGAACTCGCCGTTGACGGCGTCGATCCGCACGTGCCGGTCGCCCGGGGACGAGGCACCGAAGTGCTCCACCGGCGTCCAGACCTGCCAGCCCTCGGCGGAGGACACCTGGACGACGGGCGGCTCCCCGTCCAGCAGGAGCGGCACCCTGCGTACGGAGAACCGCTGGCCGGCGACGCCTTCGGAGGTGCCGAGCGGTACGTCGAGGACGGTCTCCGCGTGCTCGACGCCCGTGGTGCCGCCGACGGTGAACACCTCGGCCTCCCGGATCGTCGGCGACTCCGAGTAGAAGGGCTGGCCCGGTTCGGGTGCGGTGACCCGGCAGCGCAGCCAACCGGCCCGGACTCCGGCCGTCACCGATGCCGTGTGCCCGGCGGGGACGAACACGGTCACTTCACCGGGCTTGTTCAGCCCTCCGGTGCTGTCGGTCCCCGTCAGGCAGGGCACCCAGCGGGCGCCGTCCCACGCCTCCCACACCAGCGGCGGCTGCCGGGGGTCGACGCCGACGCCCTCCACCCGGCTGTCGAGGCGTACGGCGACGATGCACCGGGGTACGGCGGTGGGCAGCCCGAACAGCAGGGCGTCGCCCGGTTCCGGCCGGGGCTGGAAGCAGGGGATGTCCTTGCCCGCGCCGAGCGGCGCGGTGCGGTCGGTCTGGTCTCCGGACGCGGGGGCGGTGACCAGCCTGATCAGCGAACTCGGCACGATCGCCAGCTCGTCGGCGGTCGAGAAGACGACCGCCTCCTCCGTCTCGCCGCGGGCGGTGGCGACCTCCGTGCCGGCCGGGAGCCGCACGGTGTCCGGCTGGGGGGCGGACAGCCAGAAGTCGACGTCGGCGCGGGCGACCGTCGGCGGGAACAGCTGCACGCCCAGCAGGTCGAGGAAGGCGGAGTAGTTCCGGTCGGGCACCCGGTTCAGCCGGTACAGCAGCTGGTCGACCATGTAGGCGAACGTCTCGATGAGCGTGACCCCGGGGTCCGACACGTTGTGGTCGGTCCATTCGGGAGTGCGCTGCTGGACGTACCGCTTGGCCTCGTCGACGAGCTGCTGGAAGCGCCGGTCGTCCAGGTTGGGGGATGGAAGAGACATCAGGCGGCCCCGGCTTCTTCTGAACTCCCCGAGGACGGGATGGTGTAGAAGGGGAAGACGAGGTTGCGCAGGTCGTTGGTGGACCGCACGGTGTAGTGCACGTCGATGTAGAGAGTTCCTTCGTCGACGGTGTCGTAGGCGACGACCACGTCCGTGACCTCGATGCGTGGTTCCCAGCGCTCCAGGGACGTACGCACCTCGTGCGCTATGCGCCCCGCAGTGGCGCCGTCACCGGGCGCGAAGACGTAGTCGTGGATGCCGCAGCCGAACTCGGGCCGCATCGGCCGCTCCCCCGGTGCGGTGCCCAGCACCAGACCGATGGCCTCCTCGATCTCCTGGTCCCGCTCGACCATGCCGATGCCGCCCGTGGCGCCGACCCGCAGCGGGAAGCCCCAGCCGCGGCCGATGAATCCGCTTCCGCTCATACCGGGCCTCCGATCAGGACGTTCGGCGCGCCCATGATGATCTTGGCGCCGCAGCTCGTGGTGTCGCCCATGCGGGCGGCCGGCAGCCCGCCGATCAGGACCGCGCCGCCGACCACGGCGGCCGGATTCGGCATGACGACGTTGCCCGGCCCGAGCAGGGCGTGCGGCGGGATGACGCACACGTGCAGGCTGCCGGTGACGGCGGCCGGCCTGCCGCCGATCAGCACGGTGGCGACGGCCACCGCACCCGGTGGCGGGGTGCCGATGACGCCTCCGTGGACGGTGGGATCGCCTGAGCGGGCTGCGGGGGGCATGGCTGCTGTTCTCCTTGCTGGGCCGGGGAGTTGTGTCGGTGAGGGGTTCGGGTGTCAGTTGATCCGGATGAGCCTGGCCTTGAGGACGGCGAGCAGTCCGCCGTCCACGGTGACCCCGGTCTTGCCGTTGATGGTCACCGAGGCCCCCTTCACGTTCACGGCCCCCGTGCCGGCGTCGAGCGTGATCCCCGACCGGCCGAGGGAGAGGGAGCTCAGCACCCGGGAGGTGCCGCGGGCGAACACCTTCAGCGCGATCTCCCCCTTCCGCTCGTCCAGGGTGACCTCCAACTGCTTGTCACCAGTGGCCAGCCGCACACCGGACGGGCCGCGCGGGGCGTCGAGCAGTTCGATCCGGTTGCCCGAACGGGACACCAGGGAGCGGCGGTTGACCTTTCCACTGGTCGGGTCGACCAGTGGCACGTCGTGGGGCGAGGGCTTGTCGACGCCGTTGTAGAGGCCGCCCAGCACGTAGGGGCTGTCCAGCAGGCCCTGTTCGAAGCCGACCAGCACCTCGTCGTTGACCTCGGGGCTGAACACCCCGCCGCCGCCCTGGCCGCCCCACTGCACCGTACGGACCCAGTCGGACACATAGGTGTCGTCGAGCCAGGGGAACTTCAGCCGGACCGAGCCGCGTTCGCCCTGTCCCTTGCCCTTTCCCTCACGGATGTCGGTGACCACCCCGATCGCGAGGCCCGGTATGCGGGGGCCGCGCGGAGGCGCGTCGCCGCCGCCGGTGAGCCCGGTCAGGGAGCGGTCGGGGGCGGCACTGACCAGTACGGTCGTGCGGTAGCCGCCGTGCGGGTCGAGGACGTGGTGGGCCGCCGTCGCCGTGTAGCGGCCGGCGAACGCGGGTCCGACGTTGCCGAGGGCGACGGGTTCACCGGCCCGCAGCCGGGGGTTGCCTTCGGCGACCGCCTCGATCTCCCCGAAGCCGGAGCTGACCCGTGCGGCCACCGCACCGGCGACCGCGCCCGCCTCGGCCTGGGTCCGGTACGGGGTGTCGGCTACCGTCACCCGGGCCTTCGGACCGAACGCCCCGGCCGCGACGGACGGGCTCATCCCGGGTACCACCGTGGTGCTGCGGACGGACGGCTCGCGTGCCACCAGCCGCGTCTTGGTCTCGACGTCCCAGCCGCGCACCTCGACACTGTCCGCCCCGTCCGCGCCGGTCAGCACGGCTCGCAGGGCCAGCAGATTGCGCCCGTACTCCAGCACCATCGGATGCCGGGTGGCGGAGGTGGAGGGGGAGGGTGCCGAGGCCGCGGGCTTCGGCTTCACGAACTGCAACAGGCCCTTCTCGTCCACCCGTACCTGCGCGCCGCTCTCGCCCGCGAGGTACTGGAGGAAGTCCCAGTCCGAGACGTTGGGCTGGGTGAGCTGCTTGTACATGACGGGGGCCGCCTCGACCTTCCCGCAGGTGAGTCCCGCACCGGCGGCGACCTTGCGGACGATGTCGGCTGCCTTCATGTTGCGGAAGGCCACCACCTTCCGCCCGCGCTGGAGCCGGTGGGCCTTGGAGAAGGCGCGGACGACGGTGAAGGAACCGGTGGTGTCGCTGTCGAGTTCGAGCGCGGTGACCTCACCGGTGAACAGCCGCTCGCGCGCCTGCTCCTGGACCGTGACCACCGAGATCTTCAGCGGGGTGCCGATCGTGATTCCGGTGGCGGTGAGCAGCGTGTGGTACGGGTCCCGGTACGTCAGTACGGCGGTGTCCGGAAGGCCGACGTTCTCGTCGACCGCGCAGCTCACCAGCTGGGAGGCCCAGGCCTGAGGGAGCTCGGCGGGCGCCTCGACGATCGGGTCGGCGGCGAAGGAACGGGCGGGTGCGGTCACCGGGTGCCCTCCGGGGCGTGGTCTTCCAGTCCGGGCACGAGGAGTTCCGTGCCCGGGGCCAGTTGCATGGGGTCGTCGATGTCGTTGGCCTCGGCGATCGTGCGCCACGCGGTGGCGTCACCGTATTCGCGCCAGGCGAGCAGCGGCAGGCTGTCGCCGGCGACGACGCGATGGGTGCGGCGTGCCTCCCGCGATCCGGACGTCGGGTTCTGACCGGCCGGGTCGACGCTCGCCTCCTCGATCGAGAGGGAGCAGGTGGCGCGCAGCGGCTTCCCGTCGACGTCGAAGAGCGTGTACGAGACGGAGAGGCTCGACAGGACCCCGTCGAACGACGTCGTCTTCGACGTTCCCCAGTCGAAGCGCACCCAGGGGCTCGACGGCTTCTTGCGGCCGAGGCTGCTCGGGGTGGGCACACAGGCCGTCATCAGCTGCTCCACCGCCTTCTCCACCGAGTTGTCGTGGGTGGCGGTGGCGTCCAGGAAGACGTCCAGGGACAGCGACCGTGGCCCGCTGCCGACGAATTCCGGCAGCGCGGACTCGCCGGCCGTCCGGGAGGGGGTGCGCCGCCACTCGGTGTTCTTGGTCAGGGAGAGCGTCGCCGGATTGAACTGCAGCGTGAGCCGGGCGAGGGTGCCGGCCGGTTTGGCGCCCACGTCCGCCGGCGGTTCCATGATGGTCAGCTGGGCACGGGCACGGCTTGTGCGGGCAGTCGCTGCCACGGAGTCCCTCCTTCCTGCTCGTCTGCGTCATCGGCTCGGGCACAGCGGAACGAACGGTCCATCAGGACGGCACCAGGCCTTCGTGCGCGATCTCCAGGGTCTCGATCGCCGCCTCGGAACTGGACGGGTCGAAGGAGGGCCCCTGCCAGCGCACCGGCACGATGCCCTGGACCTGCCAGCTGATGATCCGGCTGAGGTCCGGACGGAGCGCGACGATCTCGCCGTCCTTGCGCTCCACCCGCTGGGTCGTCTCGTTCAGCCACCGCGCGATCTTCAGCGTGTCGGCGGTGACGGGGCGGGTCAGCGTGATGTTGGTCCAGGTGATCCGCCCCGGCAGCTGCCAGGTGAAGCCGTTGTTGCCACCCTCGGCGTACTGCTCCAGCTCCACCTCGGCACCCAGCCCCGAACAGGTGTGGAAGGCCCCGAGGTCGCTTCCCCCGATGGCGAGCTTGAAGAACACGCTCGTCGCGAAGATGTTGTCCGTCATGTGCTTCTCTTCTTCTCTGCTGTCCGTTGGGGGGAGCGACTTCGCTGCTGTCCGCCGTGGGGTGGAGCGGCTTCTCTGCTGTCCGCGGGGTGGCTGGGCTTCTCTGCTGTGCGTGGGGCTGCGGGACTTCTCCGCTGTCCGTGGAGTGGCGGGCGGGGTTCCGCCGGTGCCGGCTTCAGCGGCGTCCGTCGTGCAGCCGTCCGGAGCGTTCCCGTCCTCTGCGCAGGTCCGCCCGGATCAGCCTGCTGACCGGGTCGAGCAGCCGGCGGGCCAGTTCCTCGATGTCCACGCCGCCGGTGGCCTCGTTCGTCCGCGGCGTCGCGGCGGTTTCCGGTGTGCCTGCGGCGGGGGTACGGGCGGGCTTGGGCTGGACCACCCGCACGGGGACTCCGGCGAGCCCCGCCTCGTCCACCGCGCGCTGGAGCGCCTGGGCCCGGGAGTCCGGGGCGCGGTTGCCGGGGGCGGGGCTCCGGGGCGCGGGGCTTCCCGGGACTCCGCCGGGCCGGGCCGTTGCGGGGCGTGAGGCGCGTACGGCGAGCTGCTGCGGTGCGCCCGCCGGACCGTCGCCCGGCGGCGCGGGTCCGGTCGCGGATACGCCGAATTCGGGTGCCACCGGCATCTGGAGCCGCTGCACGGGCACGGCGGGGCCCCCGGGCCCGGCGGAGCCGGGCGGATGCGGGCGCACCACGAGGACGGGCGGTGCCGCGGACGGTGCGGGCGGGGCCGGTTGCGGTGCGGGGTGCGGCGGTTCGGGCCGGCGGGTGGTCGTGGGCTGCCCCGATCGTTCCCGTCCGGGCGAACGGTCGCCGGACGGGGACGGCACGGACGGGGCGGCGCCACGCGCCGAGCGCTGGACCAGGCGTACGAGGGAGCTGACGGAGGGCCGGACGGACCTGGCGGTGGCGGGGCTGCCGGTGCTCCCGGCCTTCCCGGCCCTCCCGCCTTCGTCCGGCGCGTCTCCTCGCGGCGCGGTACGGCGTGATCCCGAGGAGGGCGGGGCGGCCTGCACCCGGACGCCCGGACCCGGGGCACCGGCCGACGGGCTGCCGGCGTACGGGCCTCCTGCCGACGGCATTCCTGCCGACGGGCTCCCTGTCACGGACCGCTGGACCGTGGCGCCGGGGGTCCGGCGCCGGGCCCGGCTCTCCGGTCCTGCGGGCGTGACGGGGGCCGGGGCCCGGAGTGTCGGGGTGGGTGCGGCGGGGTGGGCGTCCCGTTGGACGGCGGCGCGGGAGCCCGGGGCGGTCCGGGTGTCCTGCCGCTCCTCCGTCCGCGCGTCGCCACCGGCCCGGGGCGGCCCGTCGGAACCCGGCCGCCGGACGTCGCGCCGCCAGGTCGCCGCAACGACCGGCCGCGTGGTGGCGGCCGAAACCGGCGCCGAGAAGCCCTCGGCCGCGCCGGTACTCACGGACAGCGTCCGTGCGGTGAGCAGGGCGCGCGACCGCTGCACGGACACCGGCGCGGGACCCCCTCCCGAGGCAGGCCCAGGCGTCTGCCCCTGGGTCCCTCGCGGGGTGATCCGCCGGATGCGTACCGGCGGGGGCGGCGTGGCCGGGGCCGTGACCGTGCTCCGGGCCGCAGCCGGGGCTGTGGGAGCGGACGGTCCGACGGTGGTGGTGGTCGTGGTCGTGTGGGTGGTGTCCGTGGCGCGTTGGACGGCCGCGGGCTGCCCGGAGGGGGCTCCGGATCCGGGTCCGGCGCCGGGGTGGGCCGGAGGGCGCAGGGGCATTGCGGTGTGCGCCTGCGCGGAGGGTGCGGAGGGCACGGACGCCGGCGGCTCCCCCGCCTGCGGGCCCGCGGTTCCGGGGCGCGCGCGACGGGGGTCCCCGAGCAGCGGGGCGTCGTGCGCGGTGCCGGCGGTCGGCGGAAGGGAGGGCAGCGGTGCGCCGAGACCGCCCCTGGTGCGGGCCTGCGAACCCGGGCCGCGGGGCGCGGGGGCGGAGAGGGGGCCGTCGTCCGGCGCGGACGCACCGGTGCGGCGTGTGGAGGTTGCGGGTGCGGGCTGCACCACCGGCGAAGGGCCAGGTGTGCCGGGTCGCGTGGCGGCGGGCCCGGATGCCGGGGCACCGGGAACCGAAGGCCGCCGCTCCGCCACCGGGCGCTCCGGCTGCGGATGCTGCGGCTGCGGGCGCTCCGCCTGCGGTCGGCTCTGATGACGCCCCGCAGCGCCCTGTTCCTGCTGCCGCTGCACCTGCGGCTTCCCCCGCCCGGGGAAGGGGGTCGCCTGAGCGGGGGTCGCCGGAGCGGGAGGCGTGGTCGTCTCCGGCGTCTGCCGCTGGACCACGGGCAGCGCCGGGTCCTGCGGCCCGGCTGCACCGGCGGATGCGCCACTGCTCCCGCCGGAAGCGCCGAAGGGAGCCGCACCGGGCGGGAGTTGACGCAGGGGCTTGCCCAGGGCTGGACGTACGGGAGGTGTGGCGGGCCCGACCGGGGACCGCTCGGACCGGGCGCCGGGCAGGCTCGCCCCGGGCTGCGCACGCCCGGTGTCCGTCCGGCCCGGCCCGGCCGTGGGCTCGGTCCCGGTGGCCGGTGCGGAGGTTCCGGCCGGCACGACGGCGGAGAGGTTCCGCAGGGACGTCACCGGCCGGCGGGCGACGATCAGGGACGGCGCGGTGCGCCGGGGGCGGACCCGGGCGGGACGGGTCTGCGGCGGCGCGGTGGCCGGTGCGGGTGCGGTGGCCGTGGATGCGCGAGCCACGGGGGCGGCCCCCGTCTCGGCCGTCGCCTCGTCGAAGCCGGGCTGCCGGACCGCCGGTTCACGGCCGGCGCGCGCGGCAGCGCTCCGGGGCTGCGTACCGCCCGATCTCTGGACGGCGGTGGAGGTCCGCGGCCCGACGGGCGTACGCCCCGGGGCGGTGGACGGCGGGGCCTGGAGCGGCTCCTCCTGTCCGCCGGATGCGGCGCGCAGGAGAAGGGGAGGCGTTCCGGGCGCGGTGGGGCGGGCGACACCCGGCCGTGCCACACCGTGGATGAGGCCCACCGGTGCGGAGGGCAGGACGGCGTGGCCGAGCTCGCCTCCGTACGCGACGTTCTGCCACGAGGCGAGCCGGGACCTGAAGCGCAGTCCGTCGCTCACCCCGATCGAGGACCGGGCGACGGTCACGACGGGTGGTGCGACCCGCCGCCAGCCGCCGTCCCAGTCCGCGTCCCGGCGCGCGGGACGGACGGCCTCCGGCGCGGCCGCGGGTTCCGTACCGTCTCCGGTGCCGTCCCCCGCGGGCTGCGGGCCGGGCGGGCCGGCGGCCTGCCGCCGGCTTCCTCTGCCGAACCAGTCCCTGAACTCCACGCCCTCACCCGCTCTCGTTGACGCGGGTGTTGATCCGCGCTATCTCCTTCACCCACTCCTGCCGCTCACCATGGGTGAGGTCGAGAATCTCCTCACGCTGCCAGTGGAAGTGGTAGGCGATGTACGCGAGCTCCTCCCGCAGCCGGGCAGGCGCGTACGTCACGATTCCCCCAGGCGTTCACCCGAGAGGTCCACCTCGAACGACCCGTGGCACAGCGGGCACGTCACCGCGGCGTGGGTGTGGCCCTCGCTGTTGATGCGGCGGTAGAAGTCCTGGAGGAACGCCACGTCCGTGGCGTACATCCGCTCGACCACCCCGGCGTGCACATCCGTGATGGCGCCGAGCCGGGTGATCACCTGGCTGAGCAGCACCACGCTCAGGTACGCGGGGTTCTCCTTGACCCGCAGATCGATCTGCGGCCGCAGCTCGTCGCGTGCCGTGGCGAGCCGCATCGACCCGCTCCGGTGTACCTGGCCCTCGTCGTCGACGTAGCCGCGCGGGAGCTCGAACTCGAACTCCGTGCGCAGGTCCTGACGGTCCCGCTCCCGGGCGGGAGGAGGCGTCGGGGCCTCCTCCCGCGGGGCGGGCGCGGCGGCGGCGAGGGTGTCGAGGACCTCGTCGAGGCCGCCGCCGGAAACGGTCCGGCGCCTCATTCGACCACGATCTCCTCAAAGGTGATGGTGACCGTCTCCGTCGCCGCGCTGGACTCGCCGGCCTTCAGCGAGGGGCCTTCCCACTTGCTGGCCCATCCCTGCATCAGCTGGATGCGGCGGACGGTCTCACCCTTCGAGTCCTTGATCTCGATGGTGAGGTTCTGGCGTGCGGTGTCGACGGCGCCGTTGTTCAGCGTCTCCTTGATCCACTTGGTGAACTCGCTGCTCTTGTCGAGCCCGCGGGTGATCGTCACCTCGCCGGCCTGTCGCGCACCGGGCTGCTTGCGGATGATCTGCTTGCCCTCGGCGGTCACCTGGCGGACCTCGACGACTTCTTCCTCGACGGTCAGACCGCTGATCTCCTGGATCGACTCCACGAGATAGCCGCCGAGCTGCACGCCGAAGACGTGGGTGGAAAGAGCATCGCCCTCTGCCATGACTGTGTGTCACCTGTTCTGTTCGTTGCCTGCGGGGGTCGGTCCTCGACGAGGACGGGTCACTCGTCGAGGACGGGTCACTCGTCGACGAGGCTGGTGCTGTCGGAGAACTGCGAGAGGCGGAAGATCACGAACTCCGCGGGCTTCACCGGCGCGACGCCGATCTCGCACACCACCTGACCGAGGTCGATGGACTCCTGCGGGTTGTTGTCACGGTCGCACTTGACGTAGAAGGCCTCTTCCGCCGTCCGCCCGAAGAGCGCGCCCCTGCGCCATTCCTCGGTGAGGAAGGCGGTGACGTTGCGCCGGATGCTCGACCAGAGGCGGTCGTCGTTCGGCTCGAAGACCACCCACTGGGTGCCCAGGAGGATGGACTCCTCCAGGTAGTTGAAGAGGCGGCGCACGTTGAGGTAGCGCCAGGCGGGGTCGGACGCGAGGGTCCGTGCGCCCCAGATGCGGATGCCGCGGCCGGGGAAGGCGCGGACGCAGTTGACGCCGATCGGGTTGAGCAGGTCCTGCTCGCCCTTGCTCAGGCGGAGTTCCAAGTCCAGCGCACCGCGGATCACCTCGTTGGCGGGCGCCTTGTGCACCCCGCGCTCGGCGTCGCTGCGCGCCCAGACACCGGCGACGTGGCCGCTCGGCGGGATCAGGGTCTGCTGACCTGTCGCCGGGTCGAGGACCTTGAGCCACGGGTAGTACACGGTGGCGTAGCGCGAGTCGTAGCCGGCGTCGTCGTTGCGCCAGGTGCGGACGCGCTGGGCGTTCATCCCCGGCGGGGTGTCCAGGACGGCGACCCGGTCGCCCATCTGCTCGCAGTGCGCGATGACGGCCAGCTGCACGGCCCTGACGCCCTCGTCGTCGATGTCGCCGCGACGGTGGGCGCTCATCAGGTCCGGGACGGCCACCATGGTGATCTCGTCGATCGCCTCCAGGGCCGCGATGCCCGTACGGGCCGACGCGTCGCCCACGTACTCGGTCGGGCCGCTCCGGGCGGTGGTGCCGGCGTCCGGGGCGGAGGGCGCGAGGGAGAGGCTCTGCTTCTCGGGGCGGGTCTGGGCCGCGCCGGGCTGCTCGGTGACCTCGATGAGCTTGGACTGCCGGGCCTGGGTGACCAGGTAGCCCTTGACGTTCTTGCGCACGGAGGTGTCGTAGGTCTCCGCCACCTTGCCGCCCTGCCGCACCAGCAGCCGGAACCGGTCCTCCGGAGGGTTCTCGCCCTCGGGGTCGGCGACCTCGATGGAGAGGCCGTCACCGGCGCCCGGCCGGGCGGAGACCAGGAAGCCGCCGATGGCGACGGACGGGGCCGCCGCGGGCGCGGAGCCCTGCTGGGCGTCCTCGGCGGGACCGCCGATGCGCACGATGTACGCCGCGCCGCCGCCGTTGCTGAAGTAGCCGTGGACGGCGAGCGTCAGATAGGTGTCGGGGGTGAACGTGCCGAAGGCCGATACGTACTGGTCCCAGCTCGTCACCAGCGTCGGCCGGTGGAAGGGTCCGGTCTCCGCGAACCCGACGAAGGCTGCGACCGCGGTGCCGACTCCCTCGATGGGCCGTGCTCCGGACTGCACCTCCTCCACGTATACACCTGGGGTGAGGTACGACGGCATGCTCGCTCCTTCGGGTGGTCAGTCGTTCGCCTGTCCAGTCTTGCCCGGGATGTCTGCAAGCAGTAGGCCTCAGAGTCCTGGCCACGGGGCAGGGCAGCTGCCTTCCCGGGCACCCCGGGCGGTCGGGAGGACCCCCGCCCGGCCGCGGCCGCCGGGATGACGGCACGACAGATGCGCGCCGACGGC
This sequence comes from Streptomyces sp. NPDC002809, assembly GCF_040295435.1. Lineage (NCBI taxonomy): Bacteria > Bacillati > Actinomycetota > Actinomycetes > Kitasatosporales > Streptomycetaceae > Streptomyces > Streptomyces sp. NPDC002809. The sequence continues at coordinate 39,816 of NZ_JBEOVJ010000011.1, read as the reverse complement.
CGGAAAGGCGGGCCCGGGAATCCCCACGGCCCGCCCCCGATCAACACGGCAAGGGTTACTTTCAGCCAGAAACTACCGCGCCAGGGCGGCGAACCGGCCGGATTTCCACGGCCGCCGCCGAAGCCCGGAGACTCCGCTCCACACCCGGTCCGACCCCGTCCCACCCCTGATCCGCTCCGGTGAGCAGGAGCATTCGCGGTACGAGCGGATCCGCCCGCCCGCGAAATACCGGAAATCACCCGCGAAGGACCGGTATTCACCGGTGGAAGCCGCTCCGACGATTCGGTTCCCGACACGGACCGGTGTGTGAAGAGCCACACCCCGATGAACCGTCAGATGGAGGTTTCCGCTGGCAGGGACCCTGTTTGTTCACGTTCCCGGAACGGACGGGCAGGAATCCGACGCTATCGTTCCTACGGTGCGATATCGCTCAGCACACCACTGACATTGAGTACTTGGTGGCACTTGGAGGCCTGCGTCCCGGTCGCCGGAGTGCCTGGTTTGGAGCAGGTCACGGAAGCGGTGACCTTGGCATTTTCCTGAATCCGAATGGGGGTGACCCAGTGATAGTCCTGGTTGCGGAACGTCTCCAGAGCAATGGTGGTGATCTTCCGCTCGCCGAAGGAGATGGTCAGCACCCCTTCGTCTCCCTGGAAGTTCGCCACCACGATGTCGGTGACGCCGAATACCTTTCCTGCCGGGACCTGATACGTCTTGTCCTTCTTGGCTCCGGCGTCCGTCTGCACATCGATGGTCTCGGAGCTCTGCTGGGCGTTCAGCTCGCCGGCGCCGCCCGTCGATCCGGAGGAACCGCCCGTCCCGGCACCGGCGGTACCGCCCTGGCCCGTTCCGGTGCCCGGCTCCTGACTCTCCCCGCCGCCGCCGGTGCCACCACCGGTCGTCGCACCGCCCTGCGGACGCTCCCGGTTCTCCTCCTGAGCAGCCTTGGCCCCCGCCTCCTTCGCGGTGCTGCGGATCTCCGGCCGCACCAGTGCGAACCACGCCACCAGCAGCGCGATCAGCGCCGCCAGTACGATCAGCAACCACTTCGGCAGCAGGGGAAGTTGCGCGAACTCACCGGGCAGGGGCTCCGCCCGGCCGGGCTGTTCGCCCTCCGTGTCGGCTCCCGCGCCGTCCAGGGCCCTGACCTCGAACGGCCAGGTAACCGGGGCACCGAACCAGATCAGCTTCCGGGCGCGCACCCGCAGGCCCACCTCGGCGGACTCGCCCGGCGCCAGACTCCGGCGTTCCGGTGTGAAGGCGAGGCGGAGTTCCTCCCCTTCCTGCTTCCCGGCGAACACGACGTCCACGGGAGCGTTCCCACGGTTCTGCACCGAGGCCCGGAACCGGGCACCAAGCCAGCCCCTGCGCCGGCCCGGCTCCATCCTCGCGCGGAGTTCACGGAACGGCTCGACGACCACCGTCATCTCGGGCACGGCCACCGACTCGGGGTGCTCCGCCGGCAGGACGCGTACGCCCAGGGGGACTTCGCCCGCCTTGACCTCGTGGGAGCGGGGCGGCGCGAGCCGCACCGTCACGGTCTCGGAGGTGCCCGGGTACAGGGAGACCCGCGCCGGCTCCACCGTGGTCCATGCCGCACAGTCGCCGACCACTTCGAGGGTGTACGCCTCGACGATGTCGCCGTCGTTGCGCACGGTCAGCGTGGTCGTCGCTTCGGCGCCTGGCGACACCGTCACCGTGGGTATGTCGAATTCGGCAGATGTGGTCACGATGCGACGTTAGGCCGCGCCCCGGTCCCGGCAGCAGAGGCGGGAGGGCAACGTGCGGGCAGGGCAGGTGCCCTGGCGGCACACCCGCGCCGCCTCCTCGCACCCCGCCCCCGGGCCAGGTCTCCCTGTCCGGTCCCCGGAACGAGCGAGCACGAAGCCCGACGTATCGGGAAACAGCGCACACACCTATCGGGGAACCGGCGGAAGCAGCTGAGGAAGACGAGCACATGACCATGACCACAACAGATCTGACGAAGACGGAGGCAGCGGGCGTCCACACCCGCGCGCCCTCCGTCCCCGAGCAACCCATGAAGGCCGCGCCGCCGAGGTCCCCGGCCGGCAGGGTCTCCGTCGCCGTGTACGCGGAGGACCTGATCCTGCAGACCGGCATGGTGCACCAGCTGCGCCTGCGACCGGAGATAGAGCTGATACCGGAAGAGGAGTCCGACCGTGCACAGGTCTCCTTAGTAGTGGTGGACATGGTGAACGAGGCCACCGTCCAGCTCCTGCACCGTCTCCAGCGCAACACCTCCACCCGCACCGGTCTCGTCGTCGGCTTCTTCGAGCCGGGAGCTCTCCAGACCCTGATCGAGTACGGCGTCGCCGCCGTGCTGAGGCGCGGCGAGGCCGACCAGGACCGTCTCGTCCATCTGGTCACGGCGATCGCGAAGGGTGAAGGGGTACTGCCGGGCGACCTCCTCGGCAAGCTCCTCGACCACGTCAGCAGCCTTCACCGCACGGTGCTCGACCCCCGGGGGCTCTCGCTCTCCACGCTCACGGCGCGCGAGGCGGAGATGATCCGGCTGGTGTCGGAGGGGTACGGCACCGCGGAGATAGCGCAGAAGACGTCGTACTCCGAACGGACCGTCAAGAACGTGCTGCACGAGGTGGCGACACGGCTGGATCTGCGCAACCGGGCCCACGCGGTGGGCTACGCCATGCGCCACGGCCTCATCTGAGGTGCGCGCTCCTCGCCGCCGTGGCGGTGGCCTCCCCCGGGAGTCCACCGCGACGGGCCCGCGGGGGCAACGGGTGTTGCCCCCGCGGTGCCCCGGCCCCTGGAGCGGGCCGCACCTCGTGCGCACGCCCCGGGGGGCCTCACGCCACGGGCTGGTTGTTGCGCGCCTCCAGCGCCCGGATGGCTCTGACGACGGCGCGGATCAGTGCGTCCCTGCTGGCCTTCGCCGTCCGAATGAGTCCGGGGTCCGCCTGCAGTAGCGGTTTCTTCCTGGCCGCGGCGTCGATGGCCCGGGCTCCGATGAGGGACGCGGGCAGGGGCGTGGGCACTTGGGACAGGGACTCCGTGGTGAGGCCCGCGAAGACGAGATCCCCCAGCACCTTGGACACGGAGGCGTCCGTGATGCCGTACGCCTTCTCGATCCGCTTCGTCCATTCCTGACGCCTGGCGTGGGTCTGGGCGAGCGCGAACAGCTGCTGGACGGTGGCATCGGTGACAGGCCTGCCCCTGACGTGCGGGCCGACGTTGCCGCCGACGCGGCTCATGTCGGTGGAGATCGCGAACCGCGAGTCGAAGCCGCCCTCCACATCGCCGTACCGGTTCCCGTACAGCGAGTCCACCAGGTGCTGGCCCTCCTCCGACCCGCTGCCGAAGGTGACTCCGGGTTCCAGCTCGTCGAAGTCCTCGTGCACCTTCACGAAGGTGCTGGGTTCCGGGTAGTAGACCGAAGTGGGCTCCACCTGGGCCATGGCGTCCCGGACGGCGAGGTCGACCTGACTCGCGTGCCAGATCAGGATGTCGTCGTCGGCGCTCCGGTTGCCCGCGGGGGATGTGTAGCCTCCGCTGAACACGTCCAACCCGCCGGAATCCAGGCGCGGCGCGGCTGCCGAGAACAGCGGTCCCGCGTCGGTCTCGAACGATGCGGTGTCGGAGTCGCTGGTGTGCAGATAGACGTGCGCCCGCCCGGACGCCCGCAGTCCGGCGATCATCGAGGTCGTCTCGGGGGAGCGCATGATCCGCTCCCTGATCTCGCCGTAGGGAATGGTCCGCTGGTCCGTCACCTGGGCGTCGGCGGCGTGGTTGGCCCAGGTGAACCCGAGGACCGCGACCCTGAACCGGTCCGCGCCCCAACTGCCGCGGAAGTCGCTGATCTTCTGGTTCAGCAACACCTGTGCGGCGTCCACGTCCTGCTGCCTGCGGATCCGGATGTTCACACCGATGACCAGGGCGAAGCGGTCCGCCGGCACCGTCCCCCCTTCGAAACCGGTCTCGTACTTCTCCGCGATCTCCATGAGGTCCAGATCCTGACCGAGCACAGTGGGGACGATCGCGACCGTGCCCGCACCCGTGGGTTCGGCACCGGCGACGGCCTGCCCGAACGTGCCGGCGGTCACGCCCCCGGCCAGGCCGCTGATCTCCGCTGCCCGCTGCACGGCCCGAACCCCCGCCGCCGGTGCGGGCGGCGCCGCACGGCGCTCCTCCGCCCGCTGAACCGCGGCGGGCGTTGTGCGCATCACCCGGGTCGCGTTGGCCTCGGCCTCGCGCTCGAAGCGGTCGGAGGGGTCGGAGACCTTGAGGCCGGATCCGTCGTCGGTCCCCGCGACGGGGCCCGAGCGCTGCTGGATGACGTGGGTGAGTTCGTGCGCCAGGGTGTGGCTGTCCCCTCCCCCGTCGCCGATGACGACGTGGTTGCCACTGGTGTAGGCCCGGGCGCCGACCTCGGCTGCTGACGCCTTGGCCGCACCGTCGTTGTGGATCCGCACATCGGAGAAGTCGGCGCCGAGCCGGGTCTCCATGTCGGCGCGCGTGGTGTCGTCGAGAGGACGGCCGGGGCTGCGCAGCACGGCGTGCACGGCGGAACGCTGCACGACGCCCTCGCCGTTGTCGTGGCCGCAGCCCTCGCCGTGCTGATGCTGCTCGTGGTCCACGTCGTGCCCGGACCGGCGCAGCATCTGGACGACGTCCGCGTTGCCGACGCCGGCCTGCAGCGCCATGAGGCCGGACAGCGGCGTCCCGCGCCCTGCCGCAGGGGTGCGGGAGGCCCTTCGGGCCTGTTCGGCCCGTGCCGTTCTGTCGTTCTCTTGGGCGTGCACAACGGGCCTTCCGTGCGTGGGAGCAGCAACCCTTCCTGCATACGCGGTGATTGGCCGCGGCACCAGGAACCGGAGGGCAGAAGGGGGCGGCTGTACGGGCAACGAGGTGGTGCCGGGCGGTGGTGGGGACTCCATGCCGCCGCGTACGGGGGATGTCCGGGCTGCCGGCCGGGCCGCAAAGGGCACCGGGTCTTCCCTGCTCCCGGTACTCCGGGCCCTGTCCACATTCCTCCGCGGGCCCGATGCTTGTGGTGGAGAACCATCGACCAGACTGTGAGGTGGACCGTGGGCGGTCCTGCTGGCCCGGCACGCCGTACCCGGTTTCGCCGACTGAGCGGTGTCGTGGTGCTGCTGACGCCGCTGCTGGTGGCGGGTTCCATCACCGCCCCACAGGGTGTGACACAAGCGGTCGCCGCCTCGGACGCGGCGCCGCTGGACACCGGACGGATCGCCTTCGCGGGTAACGGGCATCGCAGCCTCGGCCAGCGTTCCTCCGAGACCACCAGCGAGGACCTGTTCGGCTCCGGTCCTGCGCACTACGACCAGGACGCCTTCGGGCGCGGTGGGGCCCTGGTCTTCACCAGCCTCCGCGACGAGGCGAAGCCCCAGGTGTACACGCGCGGGACGGACGGCTCCGTACGCAGGCTCACCTTCGGCCGTGACGCCGCGCACCCCGAACTCTCCGCCGACGGGCGGACCGTGGTGTTCGACTCGGCCGAGCCCCGTCCCGGCGGGTCGGCCCAGCGCGACCTCTGGTCGGTCGGCGTCGACGGCAAGGGCCTGCGGCGGCTGACGGACACGCCCGCCGACGAGACCCACCCGACGCTCTCCCCCGACGGCACCCGGATCGCGTACGCGAGTGACGGCGGCCCGGAACGGGGCACGCAGATCTACGAACGGGACGTGTCCGGTGGGGTGGTGACCTGCGTCAGCGACCCCGCGGAGGGCGACGCGAGCGAGCCGGAGTGGAACCCGGTGAACGACGACGCCCACCGGAACCTCCTCGTGTACACCCTGCACCAGGAGCCCGAATCGGACACCGACACCGGGAACCGGCTGCGCGTCACCACCGGTCCGGGGACCGGCCGCCCCCTGCTGACCGGTGACTTCGCCGGCTGGGGCACCCGCTCGGCCGCCTGGTTCCCGGACGGGACCGGTCTGGTCTTCCTCAGCCCCAACACGGACTGCGGATGCTCCGTCTACGACCACGTGTACCGGGCCGAGACCCTCGACAACCCCGTACCGGCGATGGAGCTCTCCGAGGACCGCAAGGTGGAGTCACCGGCCGTGCTCGGGGACGTGAACACCTGGAAGGTGGTCGTCACCCGCAGGACCACCGTTGATCCGGACCTCGTCACGCTCCAGGACATGCGGCAGGACGGTTCGGACCCCCGGGACCTCAGGCTCGACGTCCTGCGCGAGGACCCGAAGTCCTGGTCCAACACCAGTGACGACCCGGCCGTCGACCCGCTGTTCCACCCGTCGGCCGGCTACGACCCCTGGACCGAGCGGCAGACGTACACACCCAACGGCCGGCGCATCGCCGTGACCCGCTTCGTGACCGTGGGGGGCCAGCGGGTCCAGCAGATCTGGATGGCCGACGCCGACGGGACGAACGCGGCGGAGATGAAGCTGGACGGACGGGGCCCCCGGGACTGGGACACCGACCCCTCCTTCTCCCCGGACGGCACCAAGATGGCGTTCACCCGCACCTCTCCTGGCGGTGTCGGTGACGCGGCGGGGCCGAGCCGGGTGCTCGTCGCCGACGTCGCCACGAACAAGATCATCGGTGAGGTGGTCCCGCCCGCGGGGCAGGTGGTGGGCGGCGACGCCCAGCCCGCCTGGTCGTCGGACGGCACCAAGCTCGCCTTCACCCGCAACCACGTCATCCGGGGTCTCGGCGGGATCAAGCACGTCTGGACCGCCCCGGTGGGCGCCCTGGACCAGCAGGAGGACCTCAGCGAAAAGGGCTGCCCCGACGAGTGCAAGGTGATCGACGACAGTCCCGCCTTCTCCCCCGACGGCACAGCCATCGCCTTCAACCGCAAGGACCGCGCCGACCAGATCAACCACCGGGCCAGCGTCGTCGTCACCTCGCCGAACGGTGCGAACTGCCGGGTCGTGCTGCCGTCCTCCCGTCGCAACGATCCCACCGCGTGCCGCGCGCTGATCCCCGACGTCTCGGCAACCGGGCCCTACCAGCCGCGTGACGTGGCGTGGTCGCCGGACGCCGCGCGGCTGGTGCTGAGCCACCGCCGGGACATCGCACCGAACTCCCCCGAGCAGCTGTCCGAGCTCGACCTCGCCACGGGCACACTGACGCCGCTGACAGCGAAGCTGCCGGGCCGCCAGAAGGAGCCCGCCTTCCAGCAGCAGGTCGACCTGGCGCTGACCGCGCCGCCCGTCGGCCCGTCGGTGGAGGCCGGTTCCTCGGTGTCGGTGACGGTCACCGTCACCAACCACGGTCCGGCCCCCTCCCCCGGCACCACGTTCGTCGCCGACACTCCGCCGGGCGTACGCCTGGAGGAGCTCACCACCGACGCCGGTTCCTGCGGCGCCGGTTCACCGAGCTGCGACCTGGGCGTGCTGCCGCCGGGCGCCGAGGTGGAGGTCACCGCGCGTCTGACGGGCGTGACGACGGGGCCCTGGCGGATGGGCTGGTCGGTCACCGGAGCCGTCGTCGACCCGAACCCCGCGGACAACGCCACGGGGACGGACGTCGAGGTCCGTGACGTCCCCCCGCTGCCCAGCCCGTCTCCCACCCCTGCCCCGCCTTCGCCCTCTCCCGCACCGCCCGCACAGCCTCCCGCCCCGCTGCCGCCCGAGCCCGAGGCGGGCCCCGGAGTCGTCGTGCGGGCCCAGCCCAGCCCCGGCTACGTCGGCGGCCGGGTCGTGGTGACGTACACCGTGCGCAACGGGAGGAACGCCCTCGCCACCGGCCTGCGGCTGCGCCTCGGGCTGCCCGCCGGGATCCCGGTGGCCACCCTCCCGGCAGGCTGCGCCGACGGCGTGTGCACCCTTCCCGACCTGGCACCGGGCGGCTCCTCGGTCCTGCGGGTGGTGCTCGCACCGGACCGGGCCCTGCGGACGAAGGTCACCGGGACACTGACCACGACCGGCACCGACGCCGACCGCGGTGACAACGTCTCCCGGATCCCGCTGCGCATCCTCCAGCCGCGCATCGTCTCGGTACCCGCCGTCGGCAAGCCCGGGTTCGTCACCTCGGTCCGCGGCAAGGACTTCCCGCCGGGTGTACCGGTGAAGCTCACCTGGAAGCCGGGGATCACGGCGACCGCGCCGCCGGCCCGTCCGGGCGGCGACGGCACGTTCATCGCCCAGCTGCTGATCCTGGTGAAGGACCGCACGGGGCCGCGCACGATCACGGCCTCCGGGCCGGGCTTCAGCCCGGTCACCACCGACTTCCTGGTGGTGGTCGGCACCATCGTCCCGCCGGACGAGGTGGGACGCAGGTGATCCACGAAGTCGACGAGGCGCTGCGGCTGTTGCTGGTCGACGCCGGCCTCCGGGAGAGCGGCGTGGACCTGGTCTTCGACGCCCCGACGAGTGACTGGTCCGCGCGGCGCAACGCTCCGACGGTCAGCATCTTTCTCTACGGGATCCGGGAGGACGCCACCCGCCGCCGCACCGGAACCACCGAGGAGTACGACGGCGAAGGCGTCGTCACGGGCCGGCGGACGCCTCCGCGCTGGTTCGAACTGACCTATCTGCTTACCGCGTGGACCAACCGGCCGCAGGACGAGCACCGCCTGCTCTCCGAGGTACTGCGCTGCGTGATCCACACGGACGCCCTGCCCGCCCGGATGCTGACCGGCAGCCTTGCCGCACTCGGACTGACGGTGGAGATGGAGGCGGCGTCCGCGGGTTCCGGCGAGCGGCCGTCCACCGTGGATGTGTGGTCCGCACTCGGCGGCGAGCTGAAGGCCGCCATCGACCTGCGGGTGTGGGCGCCGCTGGCCGGCGAGGTGACGGCCGTCGGACCGCCGGTCACCGAAGGCCTGCTGGTACGGACGGCGCCCGGACGGTACGGCGAGGCGCCGGAGCCGGGTCGACGGCTGCGCTACGACGGGGCGTCCGACGCCGACGGGCAGGGCTTCGCCGCGGAACGTGAACGACAGCTTCCGCCGGGCCGGCGCAGGCGTGGAGGTCCGGCACGGTGACCACGGCGTACGAGACCCCGGCCGGCGTCCGCGAGCCGGGCGGCACCCCGCCGACGGCCGGCACTCCGCCGACGGCGGTGGAGGACCTCTGGGAGCGGCTGGGGCACATCGAGCGGCGGGTACGGCACGCCGTCGCGCTGCGCCAGGACACCGACCCGGAACCGAACGACCCGTACCGGGGCCAGTACCTGACCCCCGCCGCGGCCGAGCGGATCCTGGACTCCCGCGACGCTTTCGTCCCCGTCCCGGCCCATGGCCCCGACGCCCCGCCGCACTCCCCGGCGGAAGGCAGGATCGCCGCCCTCGCGGAGGACTTCGGCCTGGTCGCGCCGGACGTCGATCTGCTGCTCGTCGCGATGGCCCCGGACATCGACGCACGCTTCGAGTGGCTGTACGGCTATCTCAACGACGACCTCACCCGGCGCCGAGCGACGATCGGCCTGGCCCTCGAACTCTGCGGACTGCCCGCCGCGGGTCCCGGCCGCTTCCGCTTCTCCCCGTCCGCCCCCCTTGTCGCGGCCGGCCTGGTGGAGGTGCTGGACGCCGACCGCCCGCTGCTCTCACGGGTGTTGCGCGTACCCGACCGGATCACCGCTCATCTGCTCGGCGACGACGGGGTGGACGGAAGGCTGCACGGTCTCGTGCGGGCGGCGGGACCTGAGGAGGCGCCCGAGGAGGAGCCGGACCGGTGCCCGACGACGCTGCGGGTCGTGGCGGCGCTGGGGACCGGCAGCGGCCTGGTGCATCTGCTGGACCGCGGCGGCGACCCCGGCCGGCTCGCGGCAGACGCACTCCTCGCGGCGGGACTCCGCCCGCTGGTGGTGGACGTCGCCGCCCTGGCCACCGCCCCGGAGCCGGTACGGACCGCGCGGATGCTGGCGACCGAGGCGCGGCTGACCGGTGGCGGTCTCGTCGTCGGCCCGCTGGAGACGCTCAACTCCGAGCAGCCCAAGGGCGCCGGGCTGATCGGAGGGCTCTGCGACGCGGTCGGCGGCGGCTCCCCCCTGATCATGTACGGGAAGAAGAACTGGGACCCGTTGTGGGCCGGCGAGAGCCCGGTGACGGTCCCTGTCCTGCCTCCGGACCCGGCGGACGCGGCACGGCGGTGGCGCCGTGCGCTCACCGGGGCCGGGGCCGCGGCGGGTCTCGCCGCCGGTACCGCGAAGGCCGACGCGCACCTCGCCGACGCCACCCGCGCCTACCGCCTCGACTCCGGCCAGATACGCCGGGCCGCCGCCGTCGCGTCCCGGCTGGCCGACCTGGAGGGACGCCCGGTGGAGGCACAGGACCTGCGGACCGCCGTCCGGGCCCAGAACGGGGCGGGGCTGGCACGGCTCGCCCGCCGCATCGAGCCGACGGTCGGCTGGGACGACCTCGTGCTGCCCCCGTCGACCCGCCGCCAGCTGTCCGACCTGGCCCTGCGCGCACGCCACCGTGAGCAGGTGCTCGGCCGGTGGCGGATGCGGCCGGGCGGTGGCCGGGGCCGGGGCATCGTCGCGCTGTTCGCCGGGGAGTCCGGAACGGGCAAGACCATGTCGGCGGAGGTGGTCGCGGCCGACCTGGGCATGGAGCTCTACGTCGTGGACCTGTCCTCCGTGGTGGACAAGTACGTCGGCGAGACCGAGAAGAACCTGGAGAGGATCTTCGTCGAGGCGTCCGACGTCAACGCGGTGCTGCTGTTCGACGAGGCGGACGCCGTCTTCGGGAAGCGCTCGCAGGTCAAGGACGCGCAGGACCGGCACGCCAACGTGGAGTCCGCCTATCTCCTCCAGCGGATCGAGTCCTTCGACGGCATCGCGGTGCTCACCACCAATCTGCGGGCCAACCTCGACGAGGCCTTCACCCGCCGTCTCGACGTGGTCGCCGACTTCCCCGTGCCGGACGCACAGCAGCGGCTCGCCCTGTGGGAACGCTGCCTGGGCACGGAGATCCCCCGCGCCCCCGGTCTCGACCTGCGGACCTGTGCGGAGCGGTTCGAGCTGACGGGCGGATCCATCCGCGCCTGCGCGGTCACCGCCGCCTACCAGGCGGCGGAGTCGGGCAGCCCCCTGGACACGGAACAGCTCGTCTCGGCGGTCCTCGCCGAGTACCGCAAACTCGGACGGCTGGTCCTGGACAGCGAGTTCGGCCCGTGGCTGGAGCGCACCCGGCGCGGGGACTGACCGGCGGACCACGGCCGGGAACGCGCCACGGAACGTGGCCGCGAGCCCTGGTCCCGCGTCCCGGCGTCCGTATTATCTGCTGCATGACTGCAGAACCCGCGCGATCCGCCGGCCGCATGCGCGCCTCCGACGCCGACCGCGAAGCGGTGGTGGAACAGCTGCGGGAGGCTGCGGCCGAGGGGCGCATCGATCTCGAAGAGCTGGACGAGCGCCTGGGGCTGGCGCTCACGGCCAAGACCCACGCCGAACTCGCGCCGCTCACCGAGGACCTGGGACCGGCCGTCCTCGACCAGGGCGAGCCGCTGACCCTGAAGGGCGGCATCCACGGCGTGCAGCGGACGGGCCGCTGGAAGGTGCCGCCGCGGATTCTCGTGTACGGCGGCCTGGGCGGCGTACGTCTCGACTTCGCACGGGCCGAATGCCGGCTGCGCGAGATCGAGGTGGAGGTGGACGCGCAGATGGCCGGGGTGGTGCTCGTGGTCCCGGTGGGCTGGAAGGCCGACACGGACGCGCTGGATCTCGCCTTCGGCGGCCTGAAGGACAAGACCTCGGGCGAACGGCTGCCGGGCACACCGGTGCTCCGGATCACGGGTTCGTGCGGCGCGGGCGGTGTGGTAGTCCGCTACCCGAACCTGCGGGAACGCCGCAAGCAGCGCAAGGAGTTGTCACGCTGAGCGTCCCCGGACGCACCCTTCCTACGAAGGCCGGACGGTGAGGATCTGCTCTGCCCGGCCGACGGGTCCGTCGATGTCGTGCAGGACGGTGCTGGTGACGCCCTGGCCGGTGGGGCCGAAGACGACCGTGGTGTCGAGCCCGGTCCAGCGGCCCCGGGGCCTGCGGTGCAGATGGATCGTCAGGTCGACGTTGGGGAACATCCAGGCGGTGGGCTGCTCACGTACGGCGATGCCGTTGGCGGTGTCGACGAGCGCGACGTAGGACGCGAGCGGGCTGACGGGCTCGCCCGCGACCAGGTCGAGGGGGGTCGAGATCCAGGCGGTCGCACGGCCCGGCAGGGGCGGCGCGAGGGGGCGGACGTCGAGGGAGGCGATGTACCCGCCGGGCCAGAGATCGGCCATGGGCCAGGGCGCGAGGGCCTCGGGAGGGGTGAGTCCTTCCGCCGCGCCACCGGCGACGGCTGCGGTGTCGCCGGAGGCGAGGCACCAGGCCCTGGCGCGGACGACGGGGCGGTCGCCGATGAGGGCGACGGCTTCGACCAGTTCGATGGTGCGGCCGGGCCGGAGGGTCTCGACCCGGATCTCGCACTCGTCGAGGGCGAGCCGGCCGAGGATGTCGAAGCTGATCCGGGACAGCAGCAGGCCGTCTCCCGGCCGGTCGGCCAGGTGCCGGTCGATGGCGTGGGTGATGAGGCCGCCGAGTGGGCTGAAGTGCACTTCGTCCGTACTCCATGCCCCGCTCGCGTGAGCGGTGGGCTTGAAGCGGTGTTCGTCGATGCGCTCGTAGTAGCTGCCGTTGTCCATGGGTGCTTCCCTCGCGGCTGTGCGGATCAAGGAACAACAGCGTGACACCGGACGGATTCCGGCCGGGGTCCGGGGGCGGCCGGGAGCGGAGCCTCGGTCGAAGGCAGCCCCTGGACCGGGAGCGGGGCCCCGGCCGGGAGCGGGGCGGCCCGGCGGGAGGGGTTGCCGGGTGCCGGTCACGGCAGGTCCGGGGCCCACGCGACTCCGTTGATGTGTGACCCGCCGTCCACGAAGAGCGTGTTGCCGGTGACGTAGCGCGCGCCCTCGCCCGCGAGGAACGCCGCCACCGGGGCGATGTCACGGTCGGGGTCACCGATCCGCCCCATGGGGTTCATCGTGTCGGCCTGCGTTCCCAGTTCGGGGTGGTCGTTCGTCATCCGCCGGAAAGCCGCGCTCTTCGCGCCCGGGCAGATCGCGTTGACCACGACCCCGGTCGGGGCCCATTCGCGGGCGGCCGTCCGGGTCAGGGTGCGCAGGGCCTCCTTCGCGGCGTTGTACTCCAGGGTTCCCACATGGGCGTTCACGCCGTTGAGGCTGCACATGTTGACGACCCGGCCCCAGCCCCGTTCCCTCATGTGGGGAAAGGCCGCCTGCATCGCCCAGAACGGCCCGTAGAAGCCGACACCCAGACCACGGGCCATCATCTCGTCGGTCTTGTTCTCGACCCGCCCGACGTTTCCGGCGCCCCAGGCGTTGTTGACCAGGATGTCGACGCTGCCCCACTCCCGCACCGCGGTGTCGACCATCGCCAGGACCTGCGCCTTGTCACTGACGTCGGTACGCACGAAGCGCCCACCGATCTCGTCGGCCGTGGCGCGGCCCGTCTCCTCGTTCAGCTCCGCGACCAGCACTCGGGCCCCGTCCGCGGCGAACCGGCGGGCTACGGCGGCGCCGATTCCGTCCCCGGCACCGGTGACGATCGCGACGCGTCCTGCGAGTGGCATGCGCGGGTCTCCCAACAGCCGGGGTATCGGACGTGGGAGTCATCCAAGCCCGCGCGGCCGGGGCCCGGCCGGGCCCGTCCCGGTGGCCGGGACGCCCGTCACGCGCCGCCCCGCCGTTCAGGGTCCGAAGACCGGCACCGCTTCGCACCCCTCCTCCTGCCGGAACGTGACCCGTAGCTCCATCCCGATGGTGAGCGCGGACTCCTCGCACTCCACGACCTGCGTCATCATCCGCGGCCCCTCCTCCAGATCGACGACGGCGGCGACGTACGGGACCCGGTCGCCGAACGGGGGCAGGTCGTTGCGGTGGACGACGGACCAGGTGTAGAGGGTGGCCCGGCCGCTCGCCCGCTCCCATGCGACGTCCTCGCTCCAGCAGTGCGGGCAGAACTCGCGCGGGTAGTGGTGCGCCCGGCCGCAGGCGCGGCAGCGGCGCAGCAGCAGGTGGCCCTCGGCGGCGGCGTCCCAGTAGGGGCGGGTGAAGGCGTCGGGCTCCGGGAGGTCGTAGCGGGGGGCCGGGGCGGAGCCCGCTGCCCGCTGGGCCGAGGCCCGTGCGGGGGCCGGGGCAGGGGGCGGCGCCGGGGCGGGGGGCGGGGTCGTCACAGGAAGAGTCCGATCGCGTTGTCGAGGGACCAGGCCTGCCAGGACATGGCGAACAGGGCGACGAGGGAGGCGAGCGCCATCATCGCGTTCTGCCCCTGCTCGGCCCAGTCGTGGATCATCAGCACCAGGTAGAGCAGGTTGAGCAGGAGCCCCGCGACGAGGGCGACTGGGGTCAGGAAGCCCGTCACCAGACCGAGTCCCAGGGCGAGTTCCGCGTACACGACGAGGTACGCCATGGGCTTCGGGCGCGGTGCGACGATCTTCTCGAAGCCGGTCCGGACCACCGGCCAGCGGTGCTTGCCCGCGACGTCCGCCGCCCACGCGATGCCGGTGCCGCGTTCGAACCAGCCCTTCTTGTCCTTGTGGCGCCAGCTCTCCAGCCACCACAGGCCGAGGCCTATTCGGAGCACGGCGAGCCACTGTGCTCCGTCGAGCCAGATCGTCCGCATGGGGCCCTCCCGTTCACCAGAACTGACGGTACGTCAGTTCACCTGATGTCGGAGAACTGCGCAAGAGGCGTGCACCCGTGATCAATTCGCAATCGATTCCGGTCTTGACCGAGACCCATCAAGGAGTCGCGCGATTACGCTCCGAAGCATGTCCGACAGCACACCTACCGCCGGTAGCAGCACCAGCCCGGCCCCCACCGACATCACCGAGGACCGCCCCGTCTACGTCATCGGCGGCGGGCCGGGCGGCCTGGCCGCCGCCGCGGCCCTGCGCGAGCAGGGGGTGCGGGCCGTCGTCCTGGAGAAGTCCGGGGACGTCGGCGCGTCCTGGCGCGGCCACTACGACCGGCTGCACCTGCACACGACCCGGCGCTGGTCGGCCCTCCCCGGGCTGGCCATGCCCCGCAGGTTCGGCCGCTGGGTCTCCCGGGACGACGTGGTGCGCTACCTGGAGAAGTACGTCGAGCACCACGGACTCGAAGTGGTGACGGGCGTCGAGGTCTCCCGCATCGACCGGGCGGCCGACGGCTCCGGATGGCGGCTGACCGCGACCGGCGGGCGTGAGCTGACCGGCCGGGCCGTGGTCGTGGCCACCGGCTACAACCACACCCCGCGGATCCCCGACTGGTCCGGGCGCGACACCTTCACCGGCGAGCTGCTGCACGCCTCCGCCTACCGCAACCCGGCCCCGTACGCGGGCAAGGACGTCCTCGTCGTGGGCGTCGGCAACACGGGGGCGGAGATCGCCGTCGACCTGGTGGAGGGCGGGGCGTCGCGCGTACGGCTCGCGGTACGCACCGTCCCGCACATCGTGCGCCGCTCCACGGCGGGCTGGCCCGCGCAGGCGACCGGCATCCTGGTGCGCCGGCTGCCCGTCGCACTCGTCGACCGGGCCGGCGGCCTGATGGCCCGCGTGGCGGTGCCGGACCTCGCCGAACAGGGGCTGCCCCGCCCGGACACGGGCCTGTACTCCCGGGTCAGGGACGGGGCGATCCCGGTCCAGGACGTGGGGCTGATCGACGCGGTGAAGGGCGGCCGGGTGGTCCCGGTGGCGGCCGTCGAGTCGTTCGACGAGGACGCGGTGGTGCTGGCGGACGGGACCCGGATCACCCCGGACGCCGTCATCGCCGCGACCGGCTATCTGCGGGCCCTGGAACCACTGGTCGGCCATCTCGGGGTGCTGGACGACCGGGGCCGCCCGGTCACGCACGGCGGCCGCACCCCGAAGCAGGCACCCGGTCTGTACTTCACCGGGTTCACCAACCCGATCAGCGGCATGTTCCGCGAAATGGCCCTGGACGCGCAGAAGATCGCCAAACGGCTGGCGCGCACCGCCTGACCCGCACCACCCGGTCCTCCCCGCGCGCGTCCGGGGAGGACGCTGCCGTTCGCTCAGCACAGCCCCCGCCGGGCACTCCCGGCGGGGCATCCCACCCTGATACGGAGGATGCACGTGGCACGTCAACGAACAGGACAGACCCAGCAGCCGGCCCGCGGACCGGTGACCCGGCGCGCGATGCTGGGCGGCGCGGCGGCTGCCGGGGTCACGGCGCTCGCCGCGGCCGGCACCGGCACCGCACAGGCGGCCGCGGCCGGCTCCGCGCCCGCCGCACGCGAAGTGGACGTCGCCGTGGTCGGCGGCGGGCTGGCCGGTCTGACCGCCGCCCGCGATCTGGCCGCCGCCGGCAAGTCCGTCCTGGTGCTGGAGGCACGCGACCGGGTCGGCGGCCGGGTGCTCAACCTGGCCCTGCCGAACGGCGGGACCAGCGAAGGCGGCGGCGAGTTCATCGGCCCGACGCAGGACCGGATGAAGGCCCTCGCCGACTCACTGGGGGTGGCGACGTTCCCCACGTACAACACCGGCAAGAACGTCCTGTTCAAGGGCGGCAAGCGCACCCCCTACGCCACCGACGGGCTGCTCGGATCCGTTCCGCCGGTCGATGTGGCCGGGCTCGCCAACGCGGCGGCGGTGCAGGCGATGCTGAACGACATGGCCAAGCAGGTGCCGGTGGACGCCCCGTGGACGGCCGCGAAGGCGGACGAGTGGGACAGCCAGACCTTCGAGACCTGGCTGAAGCACAACGCCGTGATCCCGTCGGCGAAGTTCCTCTTCGACGTGGCGTGCACCTCGGTCTTCTCGGCCGAACCGAGCGAGCTCTCGCTCCTGTTCGTGCTGTTCTACATCCGGGCGGCGGGCAACGAATCGACGCCCGGCACCTTCGAGCGCCTCACCGAGACGGGCACGGGCGCCCAGGCGACCCGGTTCGTCGGCGGCTCCGCGCAGGTGCCGCTGCGCCTGGCGGAGTCCCTCGGCGACCGGGTCGTCCTGAACGCCCCGGTCGGCCGGATCGCGCAGGGCGACGGCCGGCTGACCGTGGAGACCCCGGACCTCACCGTCTCCGCGCGCCGCGTCGTGATCGCCGTACCGCCCTCGCTCACGAACCGCATCACCTTCTCCCCCGGCCTGCCCGCCACCCGCGACCAGCTCGGCCAGCGGCTGCCGATGGGATCCGTCGGCAAGGCGATCGCGGTGTACGACACCCCGTTCTGGCGGGCCGACGGCCTCAACGGCCAGGTCGTCAGCGACTCCGGCGCCGTCCGCTCCACGTTCGACAACTCCCCGCCGGACGGCTCGTACGGAGCACTGATGGGCTTCATCGAGTCCGACGAGATGCGCGGGCTCAACGGGGCGTCGGAGGCCGAGGTGCGGGCGGTGGTCCTGAAGGACTTCGCCACGTACTTCGGCGACCGCGCGAAGACCCCGACCGGCTTCGTGCTCCAGCGCTGGGACAACGAGACCTACTCCCGCGGCGGCCCGGTCGCCTACGCCCCGCCCGGCGTCCTGACCCGCTACGGCACCGCGCTGCGCACCCCCGTGGGGGCGATCCACTGGGCGGGCACGGAGACGTCGACGTACTGGAACGGGTACATGGACGGCGCGGTCCGTTCGGGCGAGCGCGTCGCCAGGGAGGTCGTCGCGGCCCTCTGACGCGCCAGGCGGTGCCGGCCCGATCCCCCGAGGGCGTCGGCGCATGAGTGCCGATCCCCCGAGGGCGGGTGTCGGCACATGAACACCGGTCCTCCGAGGGTGTCGGCGCATGAACACCGCCCCCGAGGAGTCGGCACATGAGTAGCGATCCCGCGAGGTGTGTGGGCACCTGAGAGCGGTGATCCGGGCGACCTCCCGGGCCACCGCTCTCAACCTTTGCCTGCATACCCATTCCTGACGGGCCGTCAGTTCAGTAACCTGACAGTGCGTCAGCTAAGAGGATTCGATGACCGGGAGGCGGGCGGGACACGGTGCGGGCCCAGCCCCGCACCGCCGCCGCCCCCGGCCTTCCGGACTTCCCTGGGCGCGGGCCGGGCACCACAAGTGCCGACGGACTTTCGAGCAGGAGTGGGCGGAACGATGCTTGGATCGACTCACGGCACCCTCACCACCGACTTCCGCGCCAGGGTGGTGGCCTGCGGCGAGGAACCGCATGCCGCCGTCCACAGCATGGCGGCCGCCGCCGCGGAGGGCGACCTCGACGTCAGCGGCCGCCCGCTCCACGCGCCCGTACCGGATCTGGACCGGTTCTTCCGGCCGGAGTCCGTCGCCGTCATCGGTGCGTCCGACACCGAGGGGCGGCCCAACACCGGGATCACCCGTCAGCTGATCGCCTGGTCCGAACGGGTCGGGGCCCGGCTGTATCCCGTGCACCCCACGCGCGAGACCGTCTTCGGCCGGGCCTGCGCCCCGTCCGTCGCCGATCTGCCGGAACAGGTGGACCTGGCGGTACTGCTGGTCGGCGACCCGCTCCCCGTCATCGAGGAACTCGCTCACGCCAAGGTGAAGTTCGCCGTCGCCTTCGCCTCCGGCTTCGCGGAGACCGGTGCGGAGGGAGCCGCCGCGCAGGCCCGGCTGGCCGCCGCCGTGGAACGGTCGGGACTCCGGCTGCTCGGCCCGAACACCAACCTCAACGCCTTCGAGGAGTTCCGCGACGACCTGGACGGGCCGGCGATCGCTCTGATCACCCAGTCCGGCCACCAGGGGCGCCCCGTCTACACGCTCCAGGAGCTGGGCGTGCGGCTCTCGCACTGGGCCCCCACGGGCAACGAGGCGGATCTGGAGACCGCCGACTTCATCGCGTACTTCTCCCAGCGCCCCGAGGTCGGGGCCATCGCCTGCTACGTCGAAGGGCTCAAGGACGGGCGCTCCTTTCTGCTCGCCGCCGACCGGGCCGCACGGGCCGGCGTCCCGGTGGTGGCGGTCAAGGTGGGCCGTACGGAGACGGGGGCCAGGATGGCCGCGTCACACACAGGCAAGCTGACCGGCGCCGACCAGGTCGTCGACGCGGCGATGCGGCAGTTCGGTGTGATCCGGGTGGACGGCCTCGACGAACTCCAGGACACCGCGGCCCTCCTGGCCCGGGCCCGCAAGCCGCTGGCCGACGGCGTCGTGGTGTATTCGATCTCGGGCGGCACGGGCGCGCACTTCTCGGATCTGGCGACCGGGGCGGGACTCTCGCTCCCCGTGCTGTCCGAGGAGAAACAGGCCGAACTGCACACCTGGATACCCGAGTACCTGAACGTGGCGAACCCGGTCGACAACGGCGGCCACCCGGTCGGCGACTGGCGCGGCCGGAAGATCATCGACGCGATCCTGGCCGACCCGGACGTGGGGGTGCTGATCTGTCCGATCACCGGCCCCTTCCCGCCGATGAGCGACAGGCTCGCGCAGGACCTGGTGGACGCGGCGGAGGCCACGGACAAGCTGGTCTGCGTGGTGTGGGGGTCGCCGGTCGGCACCGAGGACGCCTACCGCACGACGCTGCTCGGCTCGTCCCGCGTCGCCACCTTCCGGACGTTCGGCAACTGCATCACCGCGGTGAAGGCCTATCTGGACCACCACCGCTTCGCCGCGTCCTACCGCTCCCCGTTCGACGAGGCCCCTCGCACGCCGTCCCCCTCCTTCCGCAAGGCCCAGGCGCTGATGCGCCCGGGCCACCAGCTGAGCGAGCACGCGGCGAAGCAGCTGCTGCGGGCGTACGGAATCCGGGTGCCCCGCGAGCAGTTGGTGACCAGTGCCGCAGCGGCCGTCCGGGCCGCGGGTCTCGTCGGCTACCCCGTCGTCATGAAGGCGTCCGGCGCGCAGCTGGCCCACAAGACGGAGCTGGGCCTGGTCAAGGTCGGCCTCACCTCGGCCAGCCAGGTGCGGGACGCCTATCGCGAGCTCACCGACATCGCGCGCTACGAGGGCATCGAACTGGACGGCATCCTGGTCTGCCAGATGGTGGAGCGCGGCGTCGAGATGATGGTCGGCGTCACGCAGGACGCCCTGTTCGGACCGACGGTGACGGTCGGTCTCGGTGGCGTACTCGTCGAGGTGCTGCACGATGCGGCGGTGCGGGTGCCGCCGTTCGGCGAGGACCAGGCGCGGGCGATGCTCGGCGAACTGCGCGGGCGGGCCCTGCTGGAAGGTGTGCGGGGCGGACCGCCGGTGGATGTGGACGCCCTCGTCGAAGTCGTCCTGCGGGTGCAGCGGATGGCCCTGGAGCTCGGCGACGACCTCAGCGAACTCGACATCAACCCGCTGATGGTGCTGGGCCGCGGACAGGGCGCGGTGGCCCTGGACGCACTCGCGGTCTGCCGCTGACCGGCACCGCCACCGCGCCCATCGCCCCGCCCGCCGTCGAGCCCGCCACCTGCTCAGGAGCTGCCTCATGCCGTCCTCCCCCGAAGACACCACCGACACCGGCGCCATCGCCGGAACGACCGGTCGCACCGGCCGTCACGACCCGTCCGGATCGCCTGAGTCATTGATACTCCACACCACTGACAACGGCGTCTCCTGGATCACGCTCAACCGTCCCGATGCGATGAACGCCGTCACCTGGGACCAGCGCGAACGCATCATCGCCCTGCTCGCCGAGGCCTCCGCCGACCCCGCCGTCCGGGCCGTCGTCCTCACCGCCACGGGCCGCGGCTTCTGCGCGGGCGCCGACCTGCGCGGCGCCCCGGCCACCGGCGACCGGGTGCCGGGCGACGTGGCCCGTACGATCCGGCTCGGCGCGCAACGGCTGATCGCCGCGGTCCTGGACTGCGAGAAGCCCGTCATCGCGGCGGTCAACGGCACGGCGGCGGGCATCGGCGCCCATCTCGCGTTCGCCTGCGACCTGGTGCTGGCGGCGGAGTCGGCGAGGTTCATCGAGGTGTTCGTGCGCCGCGGGCTCGTACCGGACGGTGGCGGGGCGTACCTGCTGCCGCGCCTGATCGGCCCGCAGCGCGCCAAGGAGCTGATGTTCTTCGGCGACTCGCTCCCGGCGGCGGACGCCGAACGCCTGGGCCTGGTGAACCGGACCGTCCCTGACGAGGAGCTGACCGCGACGGCACGGGCCTGGGCCCAGCGGCTGGCCGAGGGGCCGACCCGCGCGATCGCCCTCACGAAGCAGCTCGTCAACGCGTCGCTGGACACTGACCGGGCCACGGCGTTCGCCGCCGAGGCCATGGCCCAGGAGATCAACATGACGACGCAGGACGCCAACGAGGGCGTTGCGAGCTTCGTGGAGCGGCGGGTGCCGAAGTACCGGGGGGTCTAGGCCCTTTCGTCCGGATCGTGCCGGGCTCGCGGGGTCCGGCCCGCACATCTGCCGTGTCGTCGTCGGTCACCGATGCTCCGCATCGACTCCCTCCTCCGCCTTGCAAGTGCACGCACCGGACCCCGCTCCCTGATCCGGACCGATCCGAACGAAAGGCCCCGGACCGCCGCGCACCGCGTCGGCACCCATGACTTTCGGCAGTGCCGTCGCGGCCTCCGGATGCGTACGGTCGACCGGGTGGAGAGAGCGAAGATCGGCGGCGCAGCCCGGCGGGCCGTCACCCCGGGGAATCTGCCGGCCGTGGCCGCCGCGGTCTGCGTCGGGCTGAGCACGGTCAGTCCGTGGTGGGCGCTGCCCGCCGCCGTGACGGCCTTCCTCGCCGGGCGCGAGCCGGGCAGGACCGGGCCCACCCTCCTCGTACTCGTCGCGGTCGTGGCCGGCGGAGTGGTGGCCGTCGCCCTGGTGCCTTCCTGGGTGCTGATGGCGGGGCGGTTCGTCGCCGTGGTCGCGGTGGCCGCGATGCTGCCGTGGTTCGCGGGGCGCTTCTGGCGTCAGTACCAGGAGCTCGTCCGGGCCGGCTGGGAGCGGGCGGGGCGGCTGGAGCGCGAGCAGCGGCTCGTCGCGGAGCAGGCGCGGTCCCGTGAACGGGCCCGTATCGCACAGGACATGCACGATCTGCTCGGGCACGACCTCAGCCTCATCGCCCTGTCGGCGGGCGCCCTCAAGCTCGCGCCCGGTCTGGACGAGGCCCACCGGGCCGCTGCCGGGGAGATCCGGGCCCGGGCGGCGGCGGCGGTCGAGCGGCTCGGCGAGGTGATCGGCCTCCTGCGGGAGGAGGCGGACGACGGGCCGCCGGAACCTCCCGGCACCGGCATTCCCCGACTGGTCGCGGAGGCCTCCGCCGCCGGCCTCCCGGTCGCCCTGCACGTCGAGGGCGACGCCGGTGCGATGCCCCCGCAGCCGGCACGGGCCGCCCACCGCGTCGTCCAGGAGGCCCTGACCAACGCGGCCAAGCACGCGCCCCGGGCCCGGGTGGAGGTGCGGCTGACGCACACGGCCGAGGCGACTGCGGTCCGGGTCGAGACCGGCCCGGCACCCGTACGCGTGGGCCCGACGGACGCCCCCGGCACCGGGCGGGGGCTGATCGGCCTGGACGAACGCGTACGGCTGGCGGGCGGCTCCTTCGCCCACGGCCCGTACGAAGGCGGCTACGCGGTCACCGCCCGCCTCCCGCACGGCCCGCCCGCCCGCCACCCGGACACCGCCCACCTCCCGGACACCCAGCCCGCCCGCCACCCGGACACCGCCCACCTCCCGGACACCCAGCCCGCCCGCCACCCGCACGGCCCGCCCGGGGACGTCCGGGAAGCCCTGCCCCCGGAACACCGCCACGCCCGCAGCCGCGCCCGGCGGGCCCTGGGGCTCGCCGTCGTGCTGCCCCTGGTGGCTTGGGCGGTACTGAGTGCCGCGCTCATGGGCTGGGACATCCACTCGGCCCGGCAGTCGGTCCTGGACCCGGGCGACTACGCCCGGCTGCGGGTGGGCCAGGAGCGGGCCTCGGCCGCGCCGCTGCTGCCCGAACGCGAGACCACGCAGCGGCCCGTGGCCGGGGAACCGAAGGGGCCGGGCATCACGTGTGCGTACTACGCGATGACGGCCGACCGCTTCGACGACCGGTCCGGGGACGCGTACCGGCTCTGCTTCCGGGACGGCCGGCTGATGTCCAAGGAGGCGCTCGCTCCGTGAACGCCCGCCGCTGCCCCACGGAAGAAGACTCATGATCCGCGTCCTCATCGCCGACGACGAGCCGATGATCCGCGCCGGAGTCCGTGCCGTGCTGTCCACCGATCCGGGCATCGAGGTCGTCGCCGAGGCGGCCGACGGCCACGAGGCCGTGGAACTGGTGCACCGTCACCACCCGGACGTGGCGGTGCTCGACATCCGGATGCCGGGGACCAACGGCATCGAGGCGGCCGCCGAGATCCGGCGCACCCTGCCGGGGACGGGCGTCGTGATGCTGACGACGTTCGGCGAGGACGACTACATCCTCCAGGCACTCGGAGGCGGCGCCGCCGGATTCCTGATCAAGTCGGGCGAGCCCGAGGAACTGATCGCGGGCGTCCGCGCGGTGGCCGACGGCGCCGCCTACCTGTCACCGAAGGCCGCTGCCCGGGTCGTCGCCCATCTCTCGGCGACCGGGGCGGGCGCCCTGGCCGGTCGTCGTACCGCCGCCCGGGAACGGGTCCGCACGCTCACCGCCCGGGAACGCGACGTGCTGGCCTTCCTCGGCAGCGGGCTGTCCAACGGGCAGATCGCGCGGCGGCTCCACCTGGTCGAGGGGACGGTCAAGGCACACGTGAGCTCGATCCTGGCCCGGCTGGGTGTGGACAACCGTGCCGCGGCGGCGGTCGTCGCCCACGAGGCCGGGTTCGTCGCCCCGGCGGAACCGCCCGCCGAGCGCTGACACCGCCGTCCCCGCGAGCGGAAGGAACGCGAGCAGCACCGCCGCGACCACCGTTCCGCCGAGCACCGCACCGGCCAGCACGTCGTGCGGATAGTGCGCGCCCACCACGACCCGAAGCAGTGCCGCCGCTCCGGCCAACGACAGGGGGACGGCGGCCGGTCGGGGCCGCAGCAGGGCCAGGCCCACGCCGAGCCCGGCCGCGAGGGTGGCGTGGTTGCTCGGGAAGGACCAGTCGCCTGGCGGCGGGCACTCGGCGACCGCGGCCGCGCCATGGAGCAGGACCCGGCAGGGGCGCTCCTCGTCGACGACGAGTTTCACGGCCTCACTCGTCGCGTAGGCGAGAACGGTGCCGATCCCGGTGAGCACGGCACCGGCGGCGCCCCGGGCGTCCGCCCGGCGTACGGCACTCCACCAGACCCACCCGAGCAGCAGCCCGAGGGCCACCAGCGTCCCGTCACAGGCCGCCTCCAGCAGCGCGCCCGCCCAGGAGGGCGTACCGGCCACCGCCCCGGTCACCGAGCGGTACACCGCCGCCGAGGCGCCGTCCGTCACCTCCACGGCCCGTTCGGCCCCCAGCCCGCCCGGGGCGAGGCCCACGACCGAGGCCGCCCCCGCCCCCAGAACGGCGCAGGCGAGCAGCGGCCGCGCGGTCCGGGTCCTGCTTCCGGATTCTCTTGTCATGGGGCCCGAACCTAGGAGGGGCAGAGGCCGAACTCCCGGCCCGAACGGCAGGGGCCGCCCCTGACGAAGGTCGGGGGTCGCCCCATCCCTTCCTATCTGACGTGTCGTCAGCTCTAATCGAGGGGTGATGGGACACGCAGGCATGGCCGCAACCGCCGTCCGCTACCTCAGGTCCGTCGGCGCCGCGACGACCGCCGGTCCGCAGCGGGTCGATCCACTGCCGCGCCCCGCCCTGCGGGCCGTCGCCGAGGACGAGCGGCTGCCGCTCGACCGGGGCGAGTTCCGCCGTGTTCTGGGGCACTTCGCGAGCGGGGTCACCGTCGTCACGGCACACGATCCGGGCGGCCCGGACAGCCCGGGCGGTCCGGCCGGATTCGCCTGCCAGTCGTTCGCCTCACTCTCGCTGGACCCGCCACTGGTCACGTTCATGGTCGCCCGCACGTCGACGACCTGGCCTCGCATCGCCCGCGCCGGGGCCTTCTGCGTCAACATCCTGGGCGCGGACCAGGGCGCACTGTGCCGGGGCTTCGCGGTGAGCGGGGCAGACAAGTTCGCCGGGGTGGCGCACTCACCCGCCCCCGCGACCGGTTCGCCGCTGCTGGACTCCGTGCCCGCCTGGGTCGACTGCCGGATCCAGGCCGTCCACACCGGCGGCGACCACCTGATCGTGGTCGGCCGGGTGGAGGCGCTGGGGGCGGTGGCGGACGAGGAGGGGGACGGGCCCCTGCTGTTCCACCGAGGGGCGTTCGGGCGCTTCAGCAGCTGAACGGTTCATCCGCGACGGCATCCACGGGCAGGCCCCTCAGCGGCTGCCCCGTTCACCCTGCGACGACGCCGACGGGCAGGCCCCCCAACCGCTGACCCGTTCACCCCGCGACGACGTCCGCGGGCAGGCCCTTCACCCGGCGGATCATCAGCGCCATCAGCGCCGCCATCGCGCACAGCGCGCCCGCCGAGTACCAGACCACGTCGTACGAGCCGAAGTGGTCGCGCGCCACGCCGCCCAGGAACGCCACCAGTGCGGCACCCACCTGGTGGGAGGCGAGGACCCAGCCGAAGACGATGGCACTGTCCTCGCCGTACTGTTCCCGGCACAGGGCCAGAGTCGGCGGGACGGTGGCGACCCAGTCGAGTCCGTAGAACACGATGAAGAAGACCATCGGCGGCTCCACGGTGGCCTGCATCAGGATCGGCAGGAACAGCAGAGACACCCCGCGCAGGGCGTAGTAGACGGCCAGCAGCCGGCGGGCGTCGAAGCGGTCGGTGAGCCAGCCCGAGAAGACCGTGCCGATGATGTCGAAGATCCCGATG
Organism: Streptomyces sp. NPDC002809; assembly: GCF_040295435.1. Lineage (NCBI taxonomy): Bacteria > Bacillati > Actinomycetota > Actinomycetes > Kitasatosporales > Streptomycetaceae > Streptomyces > Streptomyces sp. NPDC002809. The sequence goes on along the minus strand of NZ_JBEOVJ010000011.1, from coordinate 14,184 downwards.
ACGGCGAGCAGCGAGGCCGCCGCGGTGATCGGCATGTGGTGGTCGTGCGCCGAGGGCACGAAGTGGGTGCGGATGAGGCCGTTGGTCGAGGCTCCGCAGATCGCGAAGGACCCGGCCAGCAGCCAGAACGGTCCGGTGCGGGCCGCGTCCACCAGGACGCGTACGGTCCGGCTCGCCGCCCCGCGCGCGGGCGCGGGCTTCGCCACGAACTCTCCGCCGTACGGGGCCGCGCCCACGTCGGCCGGGTGGTCGCGCATCAGGAGCACGACGAACGGGACGACGAGCAGGGCGGCCAGGGCAACCGTCACCGAGGCGGGCCGCCAGCCGTGCCGGTCGACGATCCAGGCGCACAGGGGCAGGAAGACGAGCTGTCCCGAGGCGCCGGCTGCCGTGAGGATGCCGGTGACCAGGCCGCGGCGGGCGACGAACCAGCGGTTGGTGACCGTCGCGGAGAAGGACATCGCCATCGCGCCTGTGCCGAGGCCGACGAGCAGCCCCCAATAGATCATCAGCTGCCAGGCCGCGGTCATCCAGACACTGGCCAGCGCACCGGCCGCGACGGCGCTGAGCGCGACGACCACGACCCGGCGGATGCCGAACCGGTCCATCAGCGCCGCGGCGAACGGCGCGGTGAGCCCGTACAGCGCCATGTCGAAGGAGACGGCAAGCCCGATCTCACCGCGCGACCAGCGGAACTCCTCGTGGAGGGGGTCGATGAGCAGTCCGGGCAGGGCGTTGAAGGCCGCGCCGCCGATGATCGTCACGAAGGCGACGGCGGCGACCGTCCAGGCGCGGTGGATGCGACGGCGACGGGGCGCCTCGAGGACGGGGCGCGGGAGGTCGTCCCGGGCGGCGCTTTCGGTTGTCTGACTCACGCCGCCCAGCATCCGGCCTGTGCCACCCCTCCCACGAGCGGCCCGACGGACACGGTTCGCAAGGATCGGGCCACATCCCGCCGCCTGCCCCGGACCCGGCCGCCCCCATGCGCGTACGATCTGCGTCGATCGGCGGCCGGGCGCGCCGCGCACGGTGCGTGCGTACGCGTCCACGCCGCTTCGTCCACGTCCCCGGGGGTTCTCATGCAGTGGGTCGAACGCCAGCACTTCCACCACAAGTCCGCGCTGATGCAGGGCTGGGGTGCCGTTCTGCTTCTCGTCGCCTGCGTGTTGTGGGTGTGGCTGGGCTTCCTGCTGTGGGACCAGGACGACACGTTGTACTGCTTCCGCGCGTCGTCGGTCTGCGAGCTGGACAGCACGATGCCCAAGCAGCTGATCCTCCTGGCCCTCTCCGCGCCCCTCTCGGTGGCCGGATCGGCGCTGCTCGTCGCGGGCAGTGTGCGCCGGCAGACCAGCGCACACGTCCTCCGCGTCATCGAGATGCAGCAGTCCGAGGACCGGTCCCGCGCGAAGTAGCCGCCGTGTGCGCCGCCCAGGCGGCGGCCGCCCCCACCGCGTACCAGAACAGATCAGGTGCGTTGAACGTCGATCCGAGCACCAGTCGTGCCACCGCGCTGTGCCGGGAGAGCTCTGCCGGGACCCCGGTGAGCTGGAGCAGCTCGACCGCCCAGCTGATCCCCAGCCCGGCCCCGGCCACGGCGAGGGGGCGTGCGCGGGGTGCGCACAGCGCGACGAGCGCGCAGATCAGGACGGTGTAGAGCGCGTCCCCGGCGTACTTGGCGACAGCACCGTCGGCCACGGTACGCACCCCGAGCCCGGCCACGACGGCCAGTACGGCCGCTCCCGCCGCAACGGCCCGGGCCCGGGGTCCACTTCGGCCGCTCCCGCTCACCCGATCCGCTCAAGACGCCGGATCGGCCGGGCCGCCAGCAGCACGCCCACCGCCAGCATGTTGATCACCGCACCGGCGAGCAGCACCTCGGGGGCGCCCACCCGGTCCGCGACCGGCCCCGCCAGCGCGCGGCCCGCCGCCAGCATGAGCAGCGAGCCGGCCACGTCGTACGCGTGCAGCCGGTTCAGGGCCTCCGGCGGCACGTGCGTCTGGACGGTCGTCGACCACATCACCAGCCAGAACGCGAAGGCCGCGCCCGCCACGAACTGCCCCGCCCCCAGGGCCGGCACCGGCAGCCCGAGCCCCAGCACCACCAGGTTCACGCAGACCCCGGCCAGGGCGACGGCGCCCGCCGCCAGCGGGCGGCGCGGCCTCAGCCGCAGGGCCAGCAGGCCGCCGACGACACTGCCCGCGCCGTTCACCGCCATCATCGCGCCGTACGTCCCCGAACCGTGCGCCTCGGTGACCTCGACGGCGGTGAGCGGGAGCATCGGACCGAGCACGGTGAAGCCGTACACCGTCCAGATCGCGATCACTCCCCACAGCCAGCTGCGCGCCCTGAACTCGCGCCACCCGTCGACGAGTTCCGCGACGAACGTTCCGCGCGGTGCCTCGTCCGACGGGGCGGGCGCGAGCTTCAGCAGGAAGAGGCAGATGCCGGAGACGAGGAACGTCGTCGCGTTCGCCGCGTAGACCGCCCCGGCGCTCGCCAGCCCGACGAGCACTCCCGCGAACGCCGGTCCCGCCATGGTCATCAGCGCCTCGGAGACCCGCAGTACCGCGTTGCCGCGCTGCACGTCCGTCGCGACCCGCGGCGTGGTCGAGGCGACGCCCGGCTGGAAGAGCGCCGCCCCCACACCGGCCACCGCGCTCAGCGCGTACACCGCCCACAGCGGCGGGTTGCCGACGGCGAAGGAGACCGCGAGCACGGAGGCGCCGATCAGCCGCAGCGCATCCGCGATGATCATCATCCGGCGTGGGGTGAAACGATCCGCCAGGACGCCGCCGAAGAGGACGAACAGGGCCAGCGGCCCCATCCAGGCCGCCAGCGCGAACCCCACCGAGGAGTGCGGCCGCCCGGCCCCCAGCAGCCCCGCGGTGAGCGCCACCGGAATCATTCCGTCGCCGAAGAGCGCCGCGGTCCGGGCGACGAAGAAGAGCCGGAAGTTCCGGTTCCAGAGCGGGTCCGGCCCAAGAGGCAAGGGTGACAAGGGTGGCGAATCGCGCAAAGCGGCTTCGTGGTCCGCGGCGGGAATGCCTGCGAGGTCTGCTGACTTTTCCTTCACACCGATGACATGTATCAGCTTATGGTCTATACCAGCTAGTGCCGAAGGGAGTCCGTACCGTGCCGCACCGGGTCGTCGTTCTCGCCCTCGATGGGCTGCTCCCCTTCGAACTGGGCATCCCCCAAAGGATTTTCGGCCGTTCATTCGGTTCCGAGCGGCCGAACCGGGGCCGCAAACTCTACGAAGTCGTGACCTGCTCCGTCCGTCCGCCGGGCCCGGTCAGCACCGACGCGGACTTCGCGATCGCCGTCGAGAACGGCCCGGAGGCCCTCGCCACGGCGGACACCGTGGTGATCCCCGCCAGTCACGAGCTCGGCCCCGTCTACACCGAGGGCCGGCTGACGGACGAACTCGCGGCTGCGTTCGCCCACATCAGGCCGGGCACCCGGATGGTCTCCATCTGCACCGGCAGCTACGTCCTCGCCGCCGCGGGATACCTCGACGGGCGCCCGGCGACCACCCACTGGTCCTCCGCCGACCACTTCCAGAAGCTCTTCCCCGCCGTCCGGGTCGACCCCGACGTCCTGTTCATCGACGACGGCGACGTCCTGACGTCGGCCGGGGTGGCCGCCGGCATCGACCTCTGCCTGCACATGGTGCGCCGCGATCACGGCACCGCCGTCGCCAACGACGTCGCCCGGCGCACGGTCGTACCGCCCCACCGCGACGGCGGTCAGGCGCAGTACATCCAGCGCCCGGTCCCCGACACGGGCGCCTCGGCCACCACCACCGCCCGCGCCTGGGCGCTCGGACGGCTGGAGTCGCCGATCCTGCTGCGCGACATGGCGCAGCAGGAGTCGATGAGCGTACGGACGTTCACCCGGCGGTTCCGCGAGGAGGCCGGGGTCAGCCCGGTCCAGTGGCTGACCCGGCAGCGGGTGGAACGGGCCCGTCACCTGCTGGAGTCCACCGATCTGTCGATCGACCGGATCGCCCGGGACGCCGGCTTCGGCACCCCCACCTCGCTGCGGCAGCACCTGCAGGCGGCACTGGGGGTGTCACCGACGGTGTACCGGCGGACGTTCCGATCGACGGAGACGGACCGGGTCTGAGGCGCGGGTCCGCCGCCGGGCCCGCCCGTCAGAACACCAGCACCCCCCGGGCCACCCGCCCGTGGTGCGCGTCGTCCGCCGCCTTGGCGAAGTCCTCCACCGGGTAGGTCTCGGTGACGAGTTCGTCCAGCAGCAGCCTGCCCTCCCGGTACAGCTCCGCGTACAGCGCGATGTCACGCTGCGGGCGCGAGGAGCCGTAGCGGCAGCCCAGGATCGACTTGTCCAGGTACATCGACGAGACGAGGAACGACGCCTCGGCCGTCGCCGCCGGTACGCCCAGCAGGATCGCCTGTCCGTGCCGGTCCAGCAGATCGATCGCGGTACGGATCAGCTCGGTGCGGCCCACACACTCGAAGGCGTGGTCGGCGCCGTGCGGCAGGATCTCCTTGACCCCCTCGGCCGATGTGAGGAAGTGCGTGGCACCGAACTGCCGGGCCACCGCCTCCTTGTCCGGGTTGGAGTCGACCGCGACGATCGTCAGCGCGCCGGCGATGCGCGCACCCTGGATCACGTTGAGCCCGATGCCGCCGGTGCCGATCACGACGACGCTCTCGCCGCGGTCCACCCCGGCCCGGTTCAGTACGGCTCCGACCCCGGTCAGCACCCCGCAGCCGATCAGGGCGGCCGAGGTCAGGGGCAGGTCCTCGGGGATCTTGACCGCCTGCACGGCCTTGACCAGAGTCCGTTCGGCGAAGGCCGAGTTGGACGCGAACTGGTACAGCGGTTTCCCGCCGCGCGAGAACGGCTGCCCCGGCATTCCGATCGCCTTCCGGCACATCGTCGGCCGGCCCCGGTCGCACTGCGCGCACGCGCCGCAGTTGGCCAGCGTGGACAAGGACACGTGGTCGCCCGGCGCGACATGCCTCACGCCCGCGCCGACCGCCTCGACCACGCCCGCGCCCTCGTGCCCGAGCACGACCGGCAGCGGGAACGGGATCGTCCCGTCGATCACCGACAGATCGCTGTGGCAGAGCCCGGCCGCGGCCACGGCCACCAGCACCTCGCCGGGGCCGGGGTCGCGTATCTCCAGGTCGTCGACGACCTCGGTCCGTTTGCCGTCGAAGACGACGCCTCTCATCTCGGCTCCCTCGGTAGGCCGAGCACGCGCTCGGCGGTGGTGTTCCCTGAATTCCCGGGCCCGGGGCCCGGGCTCCTGTCACTCCGACTCACCTTCGGGGCCGCCCGGCTTCGAGGGCGACGCCCAAATCAAGCCCGTCCGGCGATTGAGGACCGGGGTCCGGGGCGGAGCCCCGGCGACGAGCCCGCGCGCCCGGTAACGGGGCTCCGCCCCCGCACCCCCGCTCCTCAATCGCCCGAGGGGCTGAGGATGCACCTCGCACCCTGCAGGGGAGTCACGGGCGGCACCCACCCCAAGGGCTCGGCGGGCACCCCCACCCCGCGGAGAGGGGCACGGCAGGCACCCCCCACCCCGCGGAGAGGGGCACGGCGGGCACCCCACCCCGCAGGAGGAACCCCCGCCCTGCAAAGGCGGCAGCGGGCGCCCGCTGCCGGAGCGGGGAGGCTCACGGGCGCCCGCCCCGGAGCGGGAAGGCTCACCCGGCTACGCGTTCGGCCGCGCCCCGGCGGCCGCGGCCTTCGCCGCCGCCGCCATTTCCTCCAGTTGAGCCAGCATCGGCATCGGGTCCGTGCCCACCGTCCCGGGCAGGAAGTCCGCGATCCGCTCCGGTGTCCACGCCGCCCCCTCCGCGTAGCCCGCGCGCAGCTCCCTCGGCTGGGCCCAGACCGCGATCTTCGGGCCCGCGATCGTGTAGACCTGGCCGGTGATCTTCTCGGCCCGTGCCCGGTCGCTGAGCAGGTAGACGACGAGCGCCGCCACGTCCTCCGGCTCACCGATCTCCTTGAGCTCCATGGGGACGTTCGCGGACATCCGGGTACGCGCCACCGGCGCGACCGCGTTCGCCGTGACGCCGTACTTGTGCAGGCCCAGCGCCGCGCTGCGGACCAGCGAGATGATGCCGCCCTTGGCCGCGCTGTAGTTCGCCTGGGCCACGCTGCCCTGGTGGTTGCCGCTCGTGAAGCCGATCAGCGTGCCGGCGCCCTCCTGCTTGCGCATGACCGCCGAGGCCGCCCGGAAGACGGTGAACGTGCCCTTGAGGTGGGTGGCGACCACGGGGTCCCACTCCGCCTCGGACATGTTGAAGAGCATGCGTTCGCGCAGGATGCCGGCCACGCAGACGACACCGTCGATCCGGCCGAACTCCGCGAGCGCGGTGTCCACGACCCGCTGGCCTCCGGCCATGGTGGAGATGTCGTCCGCAACCGCGACCGCTTCGCCGCCCGCCGCCACGATCTCCTTGACGACGGACTCGGCTATCTCGCTGGCGGGTTCACCTCCCTCGATGGAGACGCCGTAGTCGTTGACCACGACCCGCGCCCCCTCGGCCGCCGCGGCGAGCGCGACGGCCCGCCCGATGCCGCGCCCGGCACCCGTCACGGCCACCACCTTGCCTGCCAAGAAGTTCCCCATGCCCGGCCCCTTCCCGCGGTTTCTGACGGACCGTTAGATTCTATGGGTCATCAGGTCCACCGGCACAAGCCCCAGGAGGCGCCATGTCTTTGCCGGCCGAGTTCCACGACCTCGCCAAGCGCGTGAACAACTGGGGTCGCTGGGGAGCAGACGACGAGATCGGGACGCTCAACCTCATCACCGACGAGGTCGTACGGGAGGCCGCGGCCACCGTCCGCAGCGGCCGACGCATTCCCCTCGCGCTCCCGCTCCAGCAGGACGGCGTACAGAACGGACTGATCCCGGGGCGGGTCAATCCGCTGCACACCATGGTCCAGATCAACCAGGAGCTCTTCGGCCCCGGCACCGTCGCCACCAGCGACGACACCGCGGTCCTCAGCCTCCAGACCGCCACCCACTGGGACGCGCTCACCCACGCCTCGCACTCGGGGAAGATCTACAACGGCCGCCCCGCCGCGACCATCACCGCCCACGGCGGCGCACAGTTCAGCGGCATCGACAAGGCGCCGCACATCGTCTCGCGCGGGATCCTCCTCGACGTGGCGCGCAGCCACGGCGTGGACCGGCTGCTGGGCGGCCACGCGGTCACCCCCGAGGACCTGGAAGCGGCCGAGGAGCTGGCCGGTGTACGGGTACGGTCCGGGGACATCGTCCTCGTACGGACGGGACAGGTACAGGTGTATCTCTCCGGGGACAAGAACGCCTACGGGTATCCGTCACCGGGTCTGTCGATCCGTACGCCGGAGTGGTTCCGGGCCCGGGATGTGGCCGCGGTCGCCAATGACACGCTGACCTTCGAGATCTTCCCGCCGGAGATCGAGGACCTGTGGCTGGGCGTGCACGCACTCGATCTGGTCGAGATGGGCATGCTCCAGGGCCAGAACTGGAACCTGGAGGGCCTGTCCACGGCCTGTGCGGACGCGGGGCGCTACGCCTTCCTGCTCTCCGCCATGCCGGAGCCCTTCGTCGGCGCCACCGGTACACCGGTCGCCCCGGTCGCCGTCCTCTGAGCCGCTGCCGCACGCCGGGGGCCCGATACGCGGCGGGCGTCCCCGTGCGCGGCGGCGATGCCAGGGGCTGTCCCGTAATCCCTGGCGGGCGCACGACGACAGCTACGGCACCTCGCCGCGTTGCCGGAACGGCCGAATACATCCGGGATGCGGACGCCCCTCCGCCTTGCGATGCACCGCATCCGACGCCGCGCGCCGATCCGCCACGGATTACGGGACAGCCCTCAGGGGCGGTGGATACCGGCGTGCGAGGACTCGTACGCGATACCCGCACCGCGTCCGTCGGCGTCATGACCCGAGCCGTCGCACTCGGGGGCGGTCTGCGCGCCCGCTCCGTGCGGGCCGGGCTGCAGCTGCACCTGAATCAGCGGGATGCCCCGGTCGACCTCGCACCAGATCCGCTTGCCCGCGCCTTCCGGCTGCCAGCCCCAGCGGTCGGCCAGGCCGTCGACCAGTTCAAGCCCCCGGCCGCCGGTGTCCTCGCCCTCCGCGTGCCGCTGCTGCGGCGGGCGGCAGCTGGTGTCGGCCACCTCGACCCGGACTGTCCCCGCGTTGCCCGGGGCCCCCGTCGAGCCGAACAGCATGCGCAGCACGGCCGGACAGCCGGTGTGCACGACCGCGTTGGTGACGAGCTCCGAGATGAGCAGGATGAGCGTCTCGGCCAGCGGCTCGTCGTCTCCTATCCCGGACCCGACGAGCCTCGAACGCGCCCATCTGCGGGCCCGTCCGACCTCCGCGGGGTCGGGCCCGACCTCCAACTGAACCTGAAGCACCTGCACCGCTCACACCATCCGAACCGGCGGACACATCGCCTCGCGCCTCCTCAGGGTCACGGAACGTGATTCCCCTACGAGACAGCATGGTTGACGTACAGTCACCGCAACAAGCGCTTCGGGCATATTCCAACGCGAAGGAGTACGCGTGGTGCATACTGTGCGACGCGCTCTGCGGGGAGTCGAACAGAGGCGCTTCACGGCCCCGGGAATCGTTTCCCCGGCAGGCCCGGCGCTTCCGTGTGGATCACGAGCAGGGCACCTCTCGCGGACCGGAGTCGCCGCACAGGCCACATCCGGATCGCCAGGTTCCAGAACCACTCGCATCCAACGGAGCGTACCCGAGCCCGGCGCCGACTCCACCCCGTGACGAATCACGCAAAGGACACAAGCCGGTATCGGCACGCACCGACTGCGTTGCGTCACTCCGCAGCGTGAACCTCAGGGGTCCGTCGCGTCACATGCGTGCACTCACCAACCACCTGTGCCGCCTCATCCCAGATCGGCCGCCAGCGCCTCCTCCGCATCCGCCGCCGTCACCCACTGCCCGGCCCGCAGCCAGGCCCGCTTGAGACGCAGATGTACGTCCGCCTCCCAGGTGAAGCCCATACCGCCGTGCACCTGGAGGCAGTCGCGGGCGTTGTCGACGGCGGCCTCGTCGGCGAGGAGCTTGGCCCCGGCGGCCTCCACCGGGTCCGCGGTCACGGCGGCCGCGTAGACGGCGCTGCGGGCCGGCTCGGACCGCAGCAGCATTCCGGCGCACAGATGCTTGACCGCCTGGAAGGCCCCGATCGGCGCTCCGAACTGTTCCCGTTCACCGGCGTGTTGGACCGCGGTCTCCAGGCTGCGGGTCGAACTGCCGAGCTGTTCGGCCGCGGTCAGCAAGGCGCCTTCCCACCGAAGCCGTGCCCCGTCGGCCAGCGGCTCACCGCCGTACGAGGCGAGGTCCGGCACCCGCCACAGCGGCGTGCCCGGGTCGAGCGAGCGCACGGGCCTGGCCTCGTCCACCACCTGCCGCAGCACCGCGCCGGTCACCACCCTCGTCCGGTCGCCGTCCAGGACCAGCAGCGCATCGGCCCCTTCCAGGTGCCCCACGGGCCGTCCCGCCTCCGCCAGCGCCACCACGGCCTCGCCCTCGGCCGCCCCCTTCACCGCGCCCGCGGCGAGCTGGGTGGCAGCGAGGGGACCAGGCAGCAGGGCCCGCCCGGCCTCCTCGAACAGGAGGACGGACTCGGGCAGGCCGAGTCCCACCCCGCCCGCCTCCTCCGGCAGCCGCAGCGCGAAGAACCCGGCCGCGCCGAGCTCCCGCCACAGCGCCCGGTCCACTCCCCCGCCGTTCTCGTGCGCCGCCCGCATCCGGTCCCTGCCGAACCGGCCGGCGAGCAGGTCCCGTATGCCCGCCCGCAGGGCCCGCTGATCCTCCGAGAGCTGGAAGTCCACCCTCCGCTCACCGCCCCTTCGGCAGGCCGAGTATCCGCTCGGCGACGATGTTGCGCTGGATCTGCGAGGTACCGGCCGCGATCGTGTACGAGAGCGAGGACAGCCGGTCCAGCACCCATTCCCGGTCCAGGTCGAGGGCGTCGCCCCCGCCGAGCACCTCGGCCGCCGCCTCGTAGAGCTCCTGGCGGGCATGCGAGTAACGCAGCTTGAAGACCGAGCCCCCGGTCCCCGGAACGCCACCGGTGCTCTGTGCCTCGCTGACGTTCCACTGGGTGAGCCGCCACAGCGCGCGGAACTCGGCGTTGAGCCTGCCCAGCCGTCGCCGCAGCACCGCGTCGTCCCAGCGCCCGCTCCTGCGGGCCTCGGCGGCCAGTGCGTCCAGGGTCCGGCGGCAGGCGACGACCTCGCCGACGAAGGCGGTGCCGCGCTCGAAGGAGAGCGTGACCATCGTGACCCGCCAGCCGTCGTTCTCCGCGCCCACCCGGTGCGAGACGGGCACCCGCACCTCGTCCAGGAACATCTCGGCGAACTCGGTGGACCCGGCGAGCGTGCGCAGCGGCCGTACGGTGACGCCGGGGGCGTCCATCCGCATGGCGAGCCAGCTGATCCCGCGGTGCTTGGGCGCCGCCGGGTCCGTCCTCACCAGGAGCTCGCACCAGTCGGCGACCTCCGCGTGCGAGGTCCAGATCTTCTGCCCGCTCACCACGTAGTCGTCTCCGTCACGCACCGCCCGGGTACGCAGCGAGGCCAGGTCCGAACCCGCGTCCGGCTCGCTGAACCCCTGGCACCACATCTCCTTGCCGCGCAGCACCGGCGGCAGCCAGCGGGCCCGCTGCGCGGCGGTGCCCTCGGCGGCGATGGTCGGCCCGGCGTGCAGCAGCCCGACGAAGTTGGCCCCGACGTAGGGCGCCCCGGCCCGCTCCGTCTCCTCCAGGAAGATCAGGTGCTGGGTGGGGGTGGCGCCCCGGCCGCCGGCGTCGGCGGGCCAGTGCAGGCCCGCGTACCCGGCGTCGTACAACAGCTTCTGCCACCCGCTGTCGTACGCCCGCCGCCCCGGCCAGTCACCGGGGTCCGGCTTGCCGGGCAGCCCGGGGAGCACCGCGCCCAGCCACTCCCGCAGCCGCGCCCGAAAGGCTTCCTCTTCCTCCGTGTACGCAAGGTCCATGACGCACGCGCCTACTTGTCCAGGTCGAGACCGAGCATCCGGATCGCGTTCCCGCGCATCAGTTTGTAGATGGTCTCGTCGTCCAGTCCCTTGACGTGGTCGAGCGCGACCTCCTTGGTGTGCGGGAAGGTCGAGTCGACGTGCGGGTAGTCGGTCTCGAACGTGGCGTTGTCCCGCCCGACGACGTCGAGCGACGCGACACCGTGCTTGTCGCGGAAGAAGCAGCAGAACATCTGCCGGTAGTAGTACGTGGACGGCGGCTCGGGGATCAGATCGCGCACCCCGCCCCACGCCCGGTGCTCCTCCCAGACGTCGTCGGCGCGCTCCAGGGCGTACGGGATCCACCCCATCTGCCCCTCGCTGTAGGCGAGCTTGAGCTGCGGGAACTTGACCAGCACCCCGCTGAACAGGAAGTCCATCATCGAGGCCATCGCGTTGTTGAACGAGAGCGAGGCCTGGACGGCGGGCGGGGCGTCCGGCGAGGCGGCGGGCATCTGCGAGCTGGACCCGATGTGCATGTTCACGACCGTGCCGGTCTCCTGGCAGACGGCGAAGAACGGGTCCCAGTAGCCGGTGTGGATCGACGGCAGCCCCAGATGGGTCGGGATCTCCGAGAAGGTCACCGCCCGCACCCCGCGCGCCGCGTTCCGCCTGATCTCCGCGACGGCCAGATCGATGTCCCAGAGCGGGATGATGCACAGCGGGATCAGCCGGCCGCCGCTGTCCCCGCACCACTCCTCGACCATCCAGTCGTTGTACGCGCGCACGCAGGCGAGCGCGACCTCCTTGTCGTGGGCCTCGGCGAAGGTCTGCCCGCAGAAGCGCGGGAAGGTGGGGAAGCAGAGGCTCGCCTCGACATGGTTGAGGTCCATGTCCTTCAGCCGCTCGACGGGATCCCAGCAGCCGGGCCGCATCTCCGCCCGGGTGATCCCCTCCAGCGTCATGTCGTCGCGGTCGAATCCCACCGCGGCGATGTTCCGCTTGTACGGGAACTTGAGGTCCTCGTAGATCCACCAGTCGGTGGGCGGCCCGTCCGGGTCCATGGTGATGACGTACTTGCCGCCGGTGTACGCCAGCTCACCGATACCCGCGGTCAGGGGCTGCGGTCCGCGCTCGCGGTACTTGGCGGGCAGCCAGGTCGAGAAGAGGTGCGGCGGCTCGATCACATGGTCGTCGACGCTGACGATCCGAGGCAGTTCCGTCATGGTGTCCCCTTCGGCGCACGCTTTTCTGATGACCCGTCAGATTGACGTCGACCACAGGCTAGCCCCGCACCCCTGGACCGACAAGGCGCAGCGCTCTACGCTCTCCGCACGATCTGACTACCCGTCAGCTGTGAGGGGTTCGCCGTGACCGAGACCGCACACTCCCTGGGTGCATCAGCCACCTTCTGGGAGCTCATCGAACGCCGGGCCGCCCTGACGCCGGACCGGCCCTTCCTGATCCAGGACGACCGCACGCTCACCTTCGGCGAACTGCGCACCCGGGCCGAACGCGTGGCTGCGGGCCTGTACGCCATGGGAGTACGCCCGGGAACCGTCGTCGCCTGGCAGCTGCCGACCAGGCTGGAGACGGCGCTGCTGTCCTTCGCAGTGGCCCGGATCGGTGCGGTGCAGACGCCCGTCATCCCCTTCTACCGCGACCGCGAGGTCGGCTTCGCACTGCGTGAGTCGAAGGCGGAGTACTTCGCGGTGCCGGGCACCTGGCGCGGCTTCGACCACACGGCGATGGCCGCCCGCCTGGCGTCGGACCTCGCACACCCGCCCCGGATCTTCGAGGCGTACGACACCCTCCCGGACGCCGACCCGGCGATCCTGCCCCCGCCGCCGGCCGACGGCACGACGGTGCGCTGGATCTACTGGACCTCGGGCACCACCTCCGACCCCAAGGGCGTCCTGCACACCGACCGCAGCCTGATCGCGGGCGGCTCCTGCCTGGCCCACGCCCTGCACCTGTCGGCGGACGACGTCGGCTCGATGGCCTTCCCGTTCGCCCACGTCGCCGGGCCGGACTATTCCGTGATGCTGCTGCTGTACGGCTTCCCCGCGGTGCTGTTCGAGCACTTCGCGATGCCCGACGCCCTTGCGGGCTACCGGCGCCACGGGGTGACGGTCGCGGGCGGTTCCACGGCCTTCTACGCCATGTTCCTGACGGAACAGCGCAAGGACCCGTCCACCCCGCTCATCCCCACCCTCCGCCTCCTCGCGGGCGGCGGCGCCCCGAAGCCCCCGGAGATCTACCACGCGGTGGTCCGCGAGATGGGCGTCCAGCTGACCCACGGCTACGGCATGACCGAGGTCCCCATGATCACGATGGGCGCCCCCGACGACACGGTGGAACACCTCGCCGAGACGGAGGGAAGGCCGCCCGAGGGCATGGAGATCCGGATCACCGACGAGGACGGCAAGCCGCTGCCGTACGGCACCGACGGCGAGGTCCGGCTGCGGGGCGAGGCGGTCTGCCAGGGCTACCTGGCCTCCACCAGCCCGTTCGACGCCGAAGGCTTCCTGCTCACGGGCGACGTGGGACACGTGAGGCCGAGCGGACACCTGGTGCTCACCGGCCGGCTGAAGGACATCATCATCCGCAAGGGCGAGAACATCTCGGCGAAGGAGATAGAGGACCTCCTGGCCCGCCACCCCGGCGTGGGCGACGCGGCGGTGATCGGCCTTCCCGACCAGTCGCGCGGCGAACGCGTGTGCGCGGTGGTGGAGCAGCCCCCGAACGCCGCCCCCCTCACCCTCCCCGAGCTGACGGCCTACCTGCGCGACGAGGGCCTCTCGGTCCACAAGCTCCCGGAGCAACTGGAACTGGTGGACGCGCTGCCCCGCAACGAGGCGCTCCGCAAGGTCCTGAAGTACCAGCTGCGGGCCCGCTTCGGCGCTTGACCGGTCCGTGGTGCGGGGTTCCTTGGTGCGGGGTTCCGTCCTCAAGCGCCGGACGGGCTGGGTTTGTGCGGGTGCCCCCGCGGGGTTCGCCATGTGCCGGTGGTGGGGTCCGGGGCCCCTCCGGGGCGTCTCCTCAGACGACGAACGTTCTGCCGGTACGCGAAGTGGTCCGGGTATGTGTTCGTCGTCCTGCGGGGACTCCCCTGCACGGCCCCGGACCGGCCGTCCTGCGTCTGCGACGGTCGTGTCGCCGGTGTGCAGGCGCGAGTGCGGCCGGGTGGGGACGTGCAGGGG